>JAGAWD010000135.1 GCA_017941585.1 Olsenella sp.
AAACCCCACCGAGTGCACGGTCGGGAGCGTACACTCGGCGCAAAACCCCACCGAGTGCACGGTCGGGAGCGTACGCTCGGCGCAAAACCCCACCGAGTGTACGGTCGATTAGCGCAAAATGGCATGGAGTCGCTTCCGCTTCGTCCACGCCAACGCTACGGCGCGCCACACGGACAGACAGGGAAGGTGGGCACATGGCACACAAGCGAACGATAGTGAAACGCATTCTGGCATGCGTCGCGATAGCACTTGTGGCACTCGTTGCCGCAGGCGCATGGTACGTGAACGACTACTACCATGCCGACGCCGTCGCGCTCGACGTCATGGCCGATGCGGACGGCGACGCCGATGGGGTCGTTGTCCGCAAGCTTTCCGACAAGGCCTTTGCGTTCGTTCCGACAAGCCCAAAGGCGGGGTTCGTCTTTTATCCTGGGGCAAAGGTCCAGCCCGAGGCCTACGCGCCGCTCCTTAAGCAATGCGCCAGTCGCGGCGTACTTTGCGTGCTGGTGAGGCCCATCTTCAACCTCGCCCTGTTCGATGCTGACGCCGTGTCGGTGGATGACTTGCGCGCGCGGTTTCCCGAGGTCAAAAGCTGGGTCATCGGCGGCCATTCCATGGGTGGCCTCGCGGCGTGCGACCATGCGTCCCGCCATGAGGGCGACTTCGCCTACGTGGCACTGCTTGCGTCCTACCCAAACACGGACCTTACGTCCTTTGCAGGCGGGGCGCTCTCCGTCGTGGGGAGCAAAGACGGGGTGTTGAACCGCAAGAACTACGAGGCGGCGCGCGACAAGCTGCCGAGAGACGCACGGGAGGTCGTCATCGACGGTGGCAACCACGCCAACTTCGGGAACTACGGAGACCAGGGTGGCGACGGCACGGCGACCATCTCGCGCGAGGAGCAGCAGGAGCGCTGCGCGGATGCGATCGCCGCGATTGCCCAGGCTGCCTAGCGCCGGCGAGTGGCCTAGCGCCGGCGAGTGACCTAGCGCCGGCGAGTGACCTAGCGCCGACATAGGGTACGCCCGCAAACCCGGCGACACGCCAAATCGCCATGATCCCGACGTCGCAATAAAATATTCGGCGGTATCATTATCGCCACGATTCGACGGAGAGAGCCGGGTATGCCGATTAGGAAAAGCATCGCAGTTGGATGTTCCGCGCTGGCGGTGGCATTGTGCCTCGTCCTGGGCGTGGCCAGCTATCACGCATACAGGGCCACCGTCCTCGAGCGCTACCAGGCCTACGAGACCGACCTACTGACGCTCGTAAAGAGCTACATCGACGTCGACGACCTCGCGCGTTGCCTGGAGACGGGCCAGAAGTCGGAGAAGTACCACGAGCTCCAGCGCCGCATGGACCAGGTGAAGGACAGCTGCGACATCAGCTTCCTCTACGTCGTCAAGCCGCTGAACACGAGCGACCACGACAACATGCAGAACGTCATAGCCGCAATGAGCGCAGACGAGTGGGAGAACCTTCCCGAGGTTCAGGTCACCCTGGGCGGGCTCACGGGAGACTCGTACTCGAGCGAGGCTGCGCGCAAGTACTGCGACGCCATGGCGGCGCACAAAAGCTTCGCGTTTTTCGTGGACGCAACCGAGTGGGGCGTGGACTACACCGGCGTCACTCCCCTCACGGACAGCTCGGGCAAGGACGTGGGCCTGCTTTGCGTTGACATCGACGTCACGGACATGCAGCGCGAGGTTGCGGGCTACATGATCGCGATCGTCCTCCTCATCGTCGTCGTGAGCCTGGGCTTCACCGCGCTCTTCATGAGATGGGCGAACGGGACGATCGCCGCCCCCATCAAGCTCCTGGAGGAGCGCGTGGCCGAGTTCGCGTACGCCCAGAAGGAGGCGGACGGCAAGAGCCTCTCGCCCATCATCGACCCCGAGATTCACACGCGCAACGAGGTGGAGTCGCTCTCGAAGGCAGTCGTCAGGATGTCCGAGGACACGGTCGAATACGTCCGGCGAATAGTCGACGCCGAGGAGCGCGCCAGGCTCATGGGCGAGCTCGCCCACAGGGACGCCCTGACGAAGGTGCGCAACAGGTCCTCCTACGACGCGCACATGCAGGAGCTCGAGAGCGAGATAGCCCATGGCACCGCCGCCTTCGCGCTCGTCGTGGCCGACCTCGACAACCTCAAGGGCATCAACGACCACTGGGGGCACGAGCGCGGCAACGAGTATATTATCGCCTCGTGCAAGGTCATCTGCGACGTCTACAGCCACTCCCCCGTGTTCCGGATTGGCGGAGACGAGTTCGTGGTCCTTCTCCGGGGAAAGGACTACGAGCAGAGAGACACGCTGCTGGACGAGGTCACGAGCGCGTTCCGACGGAGCAGGGAGGACGACTCCGCAAAGCCCTGGATGAGACTGAGCGCAAGCGTCGGCATGGCCGTCTTCGACCCTGCCGCTAACCAACGCGTGGAGGACGTCTTCGTCCGCGCGGACAAGACAATGTACGAGAACAAGGCGAAGGCCAAGCACACGGCACGAGCCACCGAGGACGACGGGCGCGAAGACGACAAGTAGGTGCCGACGATGGCGCGGCAAGCTTCGGAACAGGACCAACATGAGCAAAATCGAGACAGAGGGCTCCATCATCAAGCGCCTCTTCAACGTTCGCAAGGGGCGCGCGAAGTACGTCGAGATACACGAGCGGGTGCGCGCCGGCGCGCAGATCGACGGCATCCACGTGTGCCAGCTCATAGCCGCGATGATCATAGCGTCGGTCGGCCTCAACCTTGACTCCGTCGAGGCCATCGTCGGCGCGATGCTCATCTGCCCGCTCATGGGCTCGGCCATCGCGATTGCCTACTCGGTGGCCACCGTCAACACGCGCTTCCTGCGCGACGCCGTCGTCGGGCTTCTCGTGCAGTTCGTCGTGTGCCTCGCCACGTCGACCATATACTTCATCGCGTCCCCGCTCGGCGTCACGACCTCGGAGCTCTCCATCAACTCGAACCCGACGGTCTGGGACGTCATCATCGCGTTCGTGGGCGGGTTCGCCGGCGCGCTGGGCATGTCGCGCAAGCAGGAGCCCGGCACGCTCGTCGCCGGCGTCGCCGTCGCGACCTCGCTCATGCCGCCGCTCTGCGCGACCGGCTTCGGCATAGCCGCGCGCAACTTCGGCCTGGCCCTGGGCGCGGCCTACGAGTTCTTCGTCAACGTCATCTTCATCGCGTTCGGCGCCGAGCTGGTCTTCGTCATCCTGCGCGTCCCCGCCCTGCGCGAGCGCGACGGGAAGGTCGTGCTCACCCTCGACGACATGGAGTGGGCCGAGAAGAACGCGAAGGCCATACGGAAGGGCCTCGTCATCGGCTCGCTCGTCCTCGCGCTGCCGTGCCTGATCTTCTCGGCGAGGACCGTGCGCAAGGCGATGGTGGAGCAGGGTTCCGTCGTCGAGGCGAAGGACCCCTATGCGACGGAGCTGACGACGCGCGAGCTCAGGATAATGGACGAAAACGTGGTCGCGTACCGCGTGGGGGCAGAGGACTCATACAGCGTCGACGAGGGCAAGGTCGAGCAGCGCGTCTTCGCGACGGTCGAGACCGCGCGCGAGCCCACGGCGCGCGAGCGGGAGTCGATCGAGGAGCTCATCCGCCTGCACGTGAGCGACCTCGACAAGGTCACCTTCGTGGTCGCGGAGAAGGACGGCTCCACCGCCGGAGGCGACGCCGGGGCGCAGGCGGGGGCGGGCACTGGCACCGACGCTAGGCCCGAGGCCAACACGCAGGCAGGGGCGCAGGCAGGGGCGCAGGCAGCACCCCAAGGCGATGCCCAGGCGAGTTCCTAAGTCGGCCTCGCCAAGTGGGTCCTGCAGCGCGTCGGCACCGAGCGTGACGTTGGGGGCAAGCAGGTGGCAGAAAAAACCGAGGAGACGATCGAAAAGGGCGCGTCGGACGACAGGCGCATATACACGCTCGCCCAGGAGAGGCCCGCGAAGGCCGTCGTGAGGATGGGCGTCCCGCTCGTCGCGGGCATGCTGATCATGGTGCTCTACAACCTGGTGGACACCTACTTCATCGGGCTCACACGCGACGACTACCAGCTCGCCGCCGTCAACCTCGCCTATCCCGTGATGATGGTCCTGATCGCGCTCTCAAACATGGTGGGCACGGGCGCCTCCTCGCTCGTGGCGCGCTGCCTCGGCGAGGGCGACAGGGAGAAGGCCAGCCACACCGTGACCGCGGGCGTCGTGCTCACGGTGGCGGGAAGCGCCGTCGTCGCTGCGGCGGGGCTGGCGCTTCTCCCCCAAATCGTGCGGGGTCTCGGCGCACAGGAGAATACCTTCTCCCCCACCGAGCAGTACGTACGGGTGCTCCTCGCGGGGAGCCTCCTTACCATGGGCAACTACACCTTCGGGCAGCTGCTGCGCAGTGAGGGCTCGGTGAACCAGTCGGTCGTCGGCATGGTCGCGGGCACGCTGGCCAACATCGCACTCGATCCCCTCTTCATCTTCGCGCTCGGCCTTGGCTGCCAAGGCGCCGCCATCGCGACCGTGCTCGGAAACGGCGTGGGCATGGTCGCCTCGCTCTCGTTCTACGCCCGGGGAAAGACCCTCCTTCGCCCCGCGCTTCGCTACGTCCGCCCCACGAGAGAAATCCTCGGCGAGATATTCTGGGTGGGCGTCCCCGCAACGCTCGAGACGCTCCTCACGTCCGCGGCCTACGTGGTCAACAACAACCTGGCCGTCTCCTACGGCGAGCTCACGGTCGCCGCCGTGGGCGTCGCGCAAAAGGTGCTCTCGCTCGGAAGCTACATCTACCAGGGCTTCGCCGCGGGCACGCAGCCCATCATGGGCTACAACTTTGGCGCGAGGAACTACGGGCGCATGCTGGGGGTGCTCAGGGCCGGCGTTGTGGTGGTGAGCGGCACGGAGCTCGCCGTCATGTGCGCCTACGGCATCTTCGCACCGCAGCTCATCGGCATCTTCACCGAGTCGCCCGAGGTGATCGGGACGGGCGCCCGGGCGCTACGCACACTCATGTTCATCCTGCCCTTCGTCGGCGCGACCTCCATGAGCAGGATGTCGTTCCAGGCGATGGGCAAGCCCCAGTTCGCGTTCGCCATCACCCTCGTTCGGCAGCTCGTGCTCTACGTGCCGCTGCTCCTCCTGCTCAACCGGGCGTTCGGCCTGGGGGGCATGCTCTGGGCGCAGCCGATCACGGAGGCGATCATGATGGTGGCCTCCGTCGGGCTGCTCTATTGGTCGATACGCTCCGCGGAACAGCCCGAATAGGACGGGCCGCGGGCGCGGCTCCCTCAAAGCCTCACGATGCGCGTGCCGTGGGCCTCGCTCGCGCCGATTCGCTCGCAGACTCGCTCGGCGTTCTCCCACGTGACGCCACCCCCGGGCATGACGCCGATTCGCCCCTCGGCGGCGCGTACGAGGTCGCAAAGGTGCGGAAGGCACTCGTCGATGGACCGCGAGAACGGGCCGCCGTGAGCCAGCACGCGGGAGAAGCCCAGCCGGGCGAGGCGGCGAAGCGCGTCGGGCTGCAAGGATGGATCGATCTCGTCAAACGCCATGTGGAAGGTCAGGTCAAGGCCGCGGGCGACGTGCGCGAGACGCTCCGTGGCAGACTCGTCGAGGGCATCCTCGCGCACGCAGCCGAACACGACGCCGTCTGCTTCGAGCGCGCGGGCCGTGCGGATGGCCTCCTCCATCGCGCGCAGCTCGCGCTCGCCATACGCGAAGTCTCCCCCACGCGGGCGGACCATCACCATCACTGTGGCGCCGAGGCCATGGATGACACTCACGGCTCGCTCGATGACGTCGGGTGATGGGGTCACGCCGCCGACGGAGAGGTCGTCGCAGAGCTCTACCCGCGCAGCCCCGGCGCGTATGGCCTTCTCGACGTTCGTTAGGTTCTCTGCACAGAATTCTCGCAGCATGGCCCCTCTCCTTTCCGCTCCGCCTCCATCTTCTGGCCTATGCCCTGGCCTGAGACCTGGCCTGGGCCCAGGCGCGACGCGCCAGCAGGCGGTCGATCCCGAAGAGCGCGTAGCCCAGGGCGAGGAACGCCACCAGCATCGCCGCGCAGAAGACGGCCACCCCGCCCGCGCCCGAGAGGGCGGGATCGAGGAAGGTGTAGGGATAGCGCGTAACGTCGGCGGTGGTGCCGCCGCCCATGTTCATCCCGAAGACGCCCACCGCAACCATGGTGAACGCGAGATAGGCGGCCGCCAGCGACAGCCAGGACACGGGACCCCATGCGGGCATCTTGCCCTTCTCGTCGAAGAGGACCCAGTCGAGCAGGACCATGATGGGCACGACGTAATGCAGGACCACGAGGTGCATGACGAGCCTGCCGTTCTGGAACATCGCATCGAAGAGCATGAAGTGCGCGATGAGCATCGTGACGAGCAGGGACATCGTGGCCGTGTACTTCGCCACGGGCGCGAAGGTGACGGCCTCGTCATCGTCGCGGTGGCGCACGAGCCAGACGGTCGCGCAGGCAAAGTAGCCCCAGGCGAACAGATTCGACACGTTGGTGAACATGTGTGGGAATCCCGT
>JAGAWD010000136.1 GCA_017941585.1 Olsenella sp.
CAGAAGATCGGCATCGAATAGCCGACCAGCGCCACGACGCGGGCGACCTGGTCGATGACGCCGCCGCGCCGCGCCGCCGCGCCACCACCTCCCGCGGGGACGCGGGCACCACCTAGAGAATCGAGGAAACATGCCCCTCTGGAACGCAGGCCATCCGATAAAGGCCGCCTTCTTCGACGCGGACGGGACGCTGCTCTCGTTTCGCACCCACCAGATTCCCGACTCCGCACAGATTGCGCTCTCCGAGCTCAGGCGCGCGGGCGTGAAGTGCTTTCTCGCCACGGGGCGCCCGCCCTACCAGGTGGACGAGATCCCCATCGACAACCTCGAGGCGTTCATCCTCTTCAACGGCCAGTTCATCCTCAACCGAGACGAGATTCTCTATCGGGAGTCGATGGACCCGACCGACATCGCGCGCGTGGTCGAGCAGGTGCAGGCCGGCCTCTACGACTGCCTCTTCATGGAGGCCGGGCGCTGCTACGTGAGCGGGCACAACGAGCGTGTGCGCGCGATCGAGGAGCACGTCAACCTCACCTTCGAGGAGGGCGACATCGAGGAGGCTCTGCATAACGAGATCTATCAGCTCAACGCCTATCTCGCACCCGGCGAGACGGACGTTCTCGCCAGGGCGTGCTCGAACATCAAGATGACGCGCTGGAGCCCCAACTTCGTGGACGTCTTCCCGCGCGGCGGCGGCAAGGCGCGCGCGGTGCGCCGCGTGCTCGAGATGTACGGGATCTCGCCAGAGGAGGCGATTGCCTTTGGCGACGGCGGAAACGACATCGGCATGCTCGACGCGGTGGGGACGTCCGTTGCGCTCGGCAACGCCAATCCCGAGGTGAAGGAGATGGCAAGCTTCGTGACGGAGGACGTCGACCACGACGGCGTCTACAACGCGTGCGTGCGCCTCGGCCTCGTCGACGCGTAGGGGGATTTGCCCTCCCGTGCCGCTAGCCGTTGCCCGCATAGACCCGGGTGCGGCCGCGTCGCACAGAAAACAGGACCTCTGAGACTGGAGCTGTCTGCCGCGCGGACCCGGCGCAGAATGGCTTCGAGTGCGTCGTCCGCCGAACCCCTCCGGCGCAGAATGGCTTCGAGTGCGTCGTCTCCGGCGCAAAATGGCTTCGAGTGCGTCACCAAATCCCGCACTCGACCGAGTTTTGCGCCGGCAATCCCGCACTCGACCGGGTTTTGCGCCGGAGCCCCTCGTCCAATCCCGCACTCGACCGGGTTTTGCGCCGGAAGCCATCCATCAGAACTTTCTGAAGAGCCAAAAGCGGCACGCGGGCCGTCGGGCAAAGACCGAGCGCCGCCTGGGAATCGCGCGGGCTTGTTCGCCTGAGGTTCCCGCGGGCCCTCTCTGCACGAGACTCCTCGGGGCTGCCTCCGTGCCTTCCGAGGGGGGCAATCGGAACTGGCTCCCGCCCGCCCTTGTTTCTATTGGAGCAACAGGCGCCGCGGCAGATGGCATGTCGTCCGTGCGATGCGCTACCCTTGTGCGCGTTGGGTCGGGTGGCTGATGTGGCTGGCTCGGAATGATCGGGGCACATGGTCGTCCCTGCAGGAGCACACGGGCACCGGGCCCCGCACGCAGCGCCCCTGCCGTCAAGAATCGGAGCGTCCACTCATGAAGCTTTCCTTCTCCACCATCGGCTGCCCCTCCTACGCCTGGACCGACATCTATCCCATGGCCAAGGACCTCGGCTTTGACGGAGTCGAAATACGCGGCGTCGCGGGAAACGACTTCGCCCCGACGGCGCAGCCGTTCCTCCCGCGCCTGAGGGCACGCACGCGCGCTCAGCTCGAGCGCATGGGCCTCGAGATTTCGTGTCTCTCCACTGGTTTTGAGCTGCGTGACGAGGCGGGACGCCTCGAGGCGACCGACGGCGTGATGCAGTACCTTGAGCTTGCGGGTGACGTTGGCTGCCCCTTCGTGCGCGTGCTCCTCTCGCGCGACTTCAGACCGCAGGGGGAGGTCGATGACGAGGCCGTCGTCGAGTGCCTGAGGATGCTGTCGGGCTTTGCCTCCGTCTACGACGTGACGATTCTGGTGGAGACGGAGTCGGACTATGCTGACACGGCACGTCTCGCGCGCGTGCTCGACGCCGTCGACTCACCCAACGTCGGCGCCCTCTGGGATCTGCACCACCCCTATCGCCTCTTTGGCGAGGACCCCGAGACCACCATTGCCAATTTGGGCCGTCACCTGCGCTACTGTCACGTGAAGGATTCCGTCATCGCTGACGGGCGCGTGCAGTATCGCATGATGGGCGAGGGGGACATGCCCCTCACGCAGATGCTCGACGCGCTGGTCGCCTCGGGCTACGACGGCTACGTGACGTTCGAGTGGGTGCGCAGCTGGGCGCAAGACATCGCCATCGGCGAGCCGGGCATCGTGTTCCCCCAGTTCATGAACTACATGCGCGACTACCTTGCCGGAGGCGTCGTTGCCGAGAAGAAGGCCCCTACCGAGGTCGCGGCCCCTTCTGAGGCGCAGCCTACCCCGACTGCCGGCGAGCTGCAGCATGCGCTCAAGGGCGAGGGCACCTACCCCTGGCCCAAGGAGCACCTCATCGACTTCACCTTCCCGCAGGTGCTCGACCACATCTGCGCGGTCTATCCCGACCAGTACGCGTTTCGCTTCACGGAGTGCGACTACACGCGCACCTACACGGAGTTTCGCGAGGACGTGAACGAGGTCGCCCGGTCGCTCGTCGCCATGGGGGTCATGCCCGGCGACAAGGTCGCCATCTGGGCCACCAACGTGCCCGCGTGGTACCTCACGTTCTGGGCGACCGTCAAGATCGGTGCCGTGCTCGTGACCGTCAACACGGGATACAAGATCCACGAGCTCGAGTACCTGCTGCGCCAGAGCGACACGCACACCCTCGTGATGATCGACGAGTACAAGGGCACGAGCTACCTCGACATCGTGGACGAGCTGGTGCCTGAGCTGGCAAGCGCACGGCCGGGGGAGTGGAGAAGCCCCAAGCTCCCGTGCCTTCGAAACGTCGTCACGATTGACGGTCCACATCCGGGCTGCTACTCGTGGGACGAGGTCCTCTCGCTCAGCGGCCGCGTCAAGCAGGCCGAGGTCGACCGCCGCTGCGCCGCCATCCGCAAGGACGACGTTTGCAACATGCAGTACACCTCAGGGACCACGGGATTTCCCAAGGGCGTCATGCTCACCCACTACAACGTGGTCAACAACGGCAAGGCCATCGGCGACTGCATGGACCTCTCCACGTCGGACCGCATGATGATCCAGGTGCCCATGTTCCACTGCTTCGGGATGGTGCTCGCCATGACCGCGTCCATGACGCACGGCGTGACGATGAGCCCGATCTCGGCCTTCTCGCCGCGCAAGGGCCTTGCCTGCATCAACAAGGAGAAGATCACCTGTTTCCATGGCGTGCCCACCATGTTCATTGCGATGATGAACGTGCCCGAGTTCGAGACCTGCGACTTCTCCCACATGCGCACGGGCATTATGGCCGGCAGCCCCTGCCCCATCGAGAAGATGCGCGAGGTCATCGACCGCATGCACATGAGCGAGATCTGCATCACCTACGGGCAGACCGAGGCCTCGCCAGCGACCACCATGAGCAAGACCACCGACTCGATCGAGCGACGCGTCACCACGGTTGGGCTCCCCATCTTCGGCGTCGAGACCAAGATCATCGACCCCGAGACAGGCGAGGAGCTTGGCGACAACGAGCCCGGCGAGTTCTGCAGCCGCGGCTACAACACGATGAAGGGCTACTACAAGATGCCCGAGGCCACGGCGGCCGCGATCGACGAGGACGGCTGGCTCCACTCCGGCGACATCCTCCTGCGCCAGCCGGACGGCTACTTCCGCGTGACCGGGCGCCTCAAGGACATGATCATCCGCGGCGGCGAGAACGTGTACCCCAAGGAGATAGAGGACTTCCTCTACACCTTCCCCAAGACCAAGGACGTCCAGGTCATCGGCGTGCCAGACAAGGTCTACGGCGAGGCCGTCTGCGCAGAGATCATTCTCAAGGAGGGCGAGACCGCGACCGTCGAGGAGGTCATGGACTTCTGCCGTGCGCGCGTCGCCAAGGAGAAGGTCCCGCAGTACGTCGTGTTCGTCGACGGCTACCCGATGAACGAGGCCGGCAAGATCCAGAAGTACAAGATGCGCGAGGAGGCCGTCGAGCTTCTCGGCCTTTCCGACGCCATCGTCGAGACGGCATAGGTGTCGCCCGGCGCGCCGTCGTCTCCGCCAGACGCGCCAAGCGTGCCAAACGTGCCAAACGTGCCGCAGGGGTGACCGATTGTGACAGCAGGGCCCCTCTCGCGGGCGGATGGCCTACCCTCATGGTTGGACGACATTCGACCGAAGGGATGGCATATGGCATATGAGGACGTCATTTCTCGCATGACCCTTGAGGAGAAGTGCGCGTTGCTGCAGGGGGCCAGCGCGTTCGGGACCTTTGCCATCCCGAGCCTGGGCATTCCCGAGCTGCAGTTCTCGGACGGTCCCCACGGCTTGCGCCACCAGGACCCCACGGTCGCGAATCACCTGGGCATTGGCGGGAGCCTTCCCGCAACCTGCTTTCCCACGGCGGCGACCGTCGCCCAGAGCTGGGACCCCGCGCTGGGCGAGCGCCTTGGCGCGGCGTTGGGCGAGGAGGCGGCCTGCCAGGGCGTGGGCTGCGTGCTGGGGCCCGGCCTCAACATCAAGCGCAGTCCGCTGACCGGACGCAACTTCGAGTACTTCTCGGAAGACCCCATCCTCTCTGGCACGATGGCCGCCGCCTACGTGCGCGGCATCCAGAGCCAGGGGGTCTCGGCCTGCCCCAAGCACTTCGCCGTCAACAGCCAGGAGACGCGCCGCCAGGCGTCGGACTCGGTGCTCGACGAGCGGACGCTGCGCGAGCTGTACCTGACGGGCTTCGAGACCGTGGTGCGCGAGGGTGATCCCTGGGCCATCATGACCAGCTACAACCTGGTGAACGGCACCTACGCCAACGAGTCGAGGCACCTGCTGCAGGAGATCCTGCGCGACGAGTGGGGCTTCGGCGGTGCCGTGGTCACGGACTGGGGCGGCTCGAACGACCACGTGGCGGGCGTCGAGGCGGGATCTGACTTCGAGATGCCCGCCCCGGGGCTCGCCGAGGCCCGCGCGCTCGCGGCCGCGGTCAGGAGCGGCCGCATCTCCGAGGCCACGCTCGACGCGCGCGTGGGGGAGGCCCTGCACCTGGTGCTGCGCACGCGCGCGGCGGTCGAGGCCAAGCAGGGAACCCCTTTTGACGAGAGCGCCCATCACGACCTCGCGCGCGAGATCGCGGCACAGTCCATCGTGATGCTCAGAAACGGCATGGCCGAGAAGCGCGGCTCGCTCGCGGGAGGCAGGCCACTGCTGCCGCTCGCGTCGGGCACCAAGGTGGCGCTGCTGGGCGACTTTGCCGTGTCGCCTCGCTACCAGGGCGCGGGATCGTCTCTCGTCAACTGCACCAGGCTCGACACGCTCGCCGAGCTCATAGGGCGGGAGGACCTCGAGGTCGTGGGCGTGGAGTGTGGCTTTGTGCGCGGCGGCTCCGCTGACGGCGACATGCGGGAGGCTGCCGTGGCGCTTGCCCGCACCGCCGACGTCGTGGTCCTGTGCCTCGGCCTCGACGAGGTGGCGGAGAGCGAGGGAATCGACCGCCTGGACATGCGCATCTCGGACGCCCAGGTCGCACTGCTCGATGCCGTGGCTGCCGCAAACCCCAACACGGTGGTGCTGCTCTCTGCCGGCGCGTCGGTCGAGTCCGGATGGGCGGACAACGCTCGGGCGCTGCTGCATCTGGCCCTGGGTGGCCAGGCGGGCGCCGGCGCCGCGCTCGACGTGCTCATGGGCCGCGTGAACCCGAGCGGAAAGACGGCGGAGACGTGGTATCGGCGCCTTGAGGACAGCCCGACCGCCGGCAACTTCCCGAGCCTCGAGAAGACCGCCGAGTATCGCGAGGGGCCCTACGTGGGCTACCGCTATTGCCAGACCGCGGGCGTGCGCCCCGCCTTCGCCTTTGGCTTTGGGCTCTCGTACACCACATTTGTATACGGTGACCTGCGGGTCGTGCGGGGCGACCCCGCGCGCGGCACGGGCACGACGGTCACGCTGACGGTAAAGAACACGGGCGCCGTTGCCGGCGCCGAGGTCGTGCAGCTCTATGTGGCCAAGCCGCAGCATGTGGTGTTTCGCCCCGAGCAGGAGCTCAAGGCCTTCTCGAAGGTGTTCCTGCGACCTGGGGAGAGCCGCGAGGTGACGCTTGCTCTCGACGACCGGGCGTTTCGCTACTGGAACGTGGTGACGAGGGCCTGGGAGGTCGAGGGTGGCGCTTACGAGCTGCGCCTTGCTGCCGCAAGTGACGACGTGCGCCTGACGGAGACGATCGACCTTGCGGGGACGGGTGCCCCCGACCCCTACGCGGGGCTCGACCTCGCCCCGTACGAGACGGGTCGGGTGGCGGGTGACTGCGTGAGCGACGCGCAGTTTGCGGCTCTGCTCGGCCGTTCCGTCCCCCAAGGGGCGGTGACCATCGACGAGAGCATGACCTTCCGGGACCTCACGCACAGCAGGAGTCCCCTGCTCATGGCCGTGGGCGGCGTCCTGGGGGCCATGGAGCGCGCAAGCCTTGCCAAGGGAACGCCTAACCTCAACGTCGAGTTCGTGTACAACATGCCCCTGCGCGCCATCGGGCAGATGACCGGTGGCATCACGGATGGCGGCCTGGTGCGCGCGATTGTGCGCGAGGCCAAGGGCTGGGGCCTGGTCGGCGTCGCGCTGGGCGTCGTCGCGGGGGTCCTGGGCAAGAACATGGGCCTGGGCGTCCTCATCTGCGCGCTCTGGGTGTTGGGGCCGATCGTGGTCGCCCTGGTGGCGAACCTCGTCAGGAACGGTGCCAGCGAGCGCGTGCTCCGGGAGGCGGACGCGCGGCGTTGACGTGCGGCCTGTCGCGCGGGGTGCCGCGCGCGGGCGTGTGATATTAACGGATTGAGAAAGACGAGGGGCTTGTCATGGCGTTTCGGCAGTGGAAAGAGGAGCACCAGGCAATCTGGGAGTTCATCCTGTTCAACATCCTGTCCAACGTGTCTACGGCGGCGCGCTTCGTGGTCACGTGGGTGGGCACTGCGGCGACGGGCGGCGCGGGGATGGGCGTGGTCTTTCTCGCGGAGCTCGCCTCGCAGGTGGTGAACTACTTCGTGCAGATGAAGTTCGTGTTCAAGAGCACGGCGGACTTCTCGAAGAGCGCGCCGAAGTATGTGGTGCTGGCGGTCATCATCATCGTCATGAACTCGGTCATCGTGCCGAGGGTGGGGGAGCTGCTCATCGCAGCGGGTCTGGCGGCGGGGCTGGTCAACGGCGTGGTCGTGCCCGTCGCGGGAACCGTCCTTGCCGTGGTCATAAGCTTCCCCCTGCTCAAGTTCTGGATCGCTCCCGGCAAGTGAGGGGCGCTGTCGCCGTGCGCCGGGCGCCGGCGGGAAGTTCCCAAAGGGCTTGAGTTCACTGTGATGGGATCGGGCGGCAAGATGATGCGCCGTCGATCGGTGCGCTACTCCGAGTGAACGATGGCGAGGAAGGCGGTAGCGCAAAAGCGCCTCGAGCGAACTGTCTCCTCGGGGACCCTCCGGCGCAAAAGTGGCTCGAGTGAACGATTTGCCGCCGGTCCCGGCGCAAAACGGCCTCGAGAGAACGATGCCCGGCGCAAAACGGCCTCGAGAGAACGATTCGAGGAGTCTCTCGACCCGGCTTTGCGCCGGCGAGGAGTCTCTCGAAGCGGCTTTGCGCCGGCGAGGCTCTCGAAGCGGTTTTGTGCCGGAGGGCCGCCGGAGTAGGAAGTCTCCAACATTTCCACCGCGTCCCCAATCCACTCGTGGCCCCATTTTGCGCCGGGCCTCGTTCCGGGCAGATCTGCCAGATGTTTCGAAGAGCCGCATTATGCGTTGGGGCACTGCTCCGGGCAGATCAACTATAAGTTCGAAGAGTCTGACAAGCGCCATCGGGGCACGGTCGGAGCGTCGTGGCTCGTGACTTGCGCAACCGTGCTTCCGACCCCGGACCGCCGGACCGCCGGGATGCCGGGTCGCCGGGTCGCAGCGCAGCCGGACCGCCGTCCATTCGATCTGCCCGGCACCCCGGTCTCGCGGGGCGTCGAGCGCCTTCGGTCAGTGCGCGCAGGGGTGTGCTGCCAGACCAATCCCGGACCAATCAGTGGCGTGCCGGACCGATCCACCGAAAGCTTCGAAGGGCTAGGGTTTCTCCGCCTCCCATTCGCCCCCCATCGCCATCTGCCGACCGCTTCCGAGCGCTTCCCCGCGCGCTCCCCACCGCCAGATGCGCTTGGGACTTTTCGCCCGCTGGGTGTGCGCCATGCCCGGCATATCAAAGCAGCCGCCGGAGGGCATTCCCTCCGGCGGCTGTGTGGACGGTCTATCAGTCCGTTCTCGATGGGGCTGCGCTAGCCCTCGATTGCGGGCTTCTCGCGCTCGGCTGCGGCTTCCTCGCGCTCGGCCTTGCGCTTGACGTGGTTGCGCCAGCCCGTGAAGACGCACGCGCCAATGCCGACAACGCCCAGGACGTTCACCGCGATGCGGATCTTGTCGAGCGCCTGCAGGCCCGGCTGGTACACGGAGCCCGGCACGGCGCCGTTCATGGCGCGGCTGTTGGCCGTGGTGTACAGCAGGTGGTGCGCCGCCTCGCGGGCGTAGTGGTACTCGGCCGCGTTGGCGGAGTCAAACGCGTAGGTGTTGGCATTGCTCCTGAGGAAGGCGTCGCCACCGGCGCGAATCATCTGGCTCTCGTCGAAGGCGGGGCTGCCGGAGTTGGCGGAGTCTGTGATGATGAAGCCGTCGAAGCCCCACTCCTCGCGCACGAGCTGCTGCAGCAGCGGGTAGCAGCCGCCCGCCCACGTGGCGCCGATGCGGTTGAACGCCGTCATGACGCCCTGGCAGGCGCGCTGCTCGCGCGTGTTGAGCGTGTAGGTGCCGTCCTCGGAGCGCGTGTAGTACGTTTCCGTCACGTTGGGTGCGTGCATGCACAGCTCGAAGGGACGCAGGTAGATCTCGCGTGCGGCCTGCTCGCCCACCCACGTGCTCACGGACTTGTCGATGCCGCCGTCGCCGCGGTGGTTCTCCTGGTCGTTAAAGGCGAAGTGCTTGATGGTCGAGTACATGCCCAGCTCGGCGGCGCCGTGCATCTCGTGCGCGGAAACGGTGCCGGAGACGATGGGGTCCTCGCTGTAGTACTCGGCGGCGCGGCCGGTGAACGGCGTGCGGTGGATGTTCATGCTGGGCGCATACCAGCCTGCCGTTCCCGCGGTGCCCGAGAGGTTGGCCTCGGAGGCCAGCATGCGGCCATAGCTCTCCGCAAGCTCCTGGTTCCAGGTCTGGGCCATCACGATGGACGAGGGGAACATGTGCCCGCCCATGCCGTGCGGGGTGCCGTAGATGAGGCCCGCGGCGGTGTCGGCGTCAATCACGAAGGGCTTGCCCACGCTTGCGAGGAACTCCGACCCATAGCCCGAGTGGCCGACGATCTCGGCGTAGTCGGCGGGCGTCAGCTGGTCGAGAAGGTCGTTCCACGCGGGGTCGTCGTAGGGGCGCCCGCGCAGGTCGATGAGGGTCTTGCCGTTGGTGGCGCCATAGACGGGCTTGTCGGCGATGGTCGCGTCGTCCACGGGACTCAGCGAGTCGTGGCCCTCGAGCTTCGCCAGTAGCTCTGCCGTGGCGGGCTTGCCCCACACGAGCGACGCGGGCTTGCCCTCGGCGTCCGTGCCGTTGATGGCGTTGCCCCAGGTGGAGATGTCGCCCTCGATGGGCGTGCCGTCGCTTGCGGGGAAGGTGCCCGTCCAGTCGACGCGGGACAGCTGCGTTCCCTCGGGCTCGGCGAAGGCGAGGAGCGCCCGGACCTCTTTGCCCGTGTACGCGTCGGTCGAGAAGGTCGTGGCATCCACGGTGGGCTGGTCCGGCAGGGCCTTGGCGCCGTCCACCGCAAGCTCGTGCGCTGCCGCGAGGGCGGCGTTGCCCCCGGCGGTGCCATGGCCCTTGGCGGCGAGCACGCTGTTAACCGCATCGTGCGCGTTGTGGCCGGCCGTGATGTAGTAGGTGCCGTTCTCGATGACGTAGGTTCCCGCTCCGTGCGCGTCGAAGCTCGCGAGAAGCGCCGGGTCGACGTCGATGGTGAGCGTCTCGGACGCCCCGGGCTCGAGCACGCCAGTCTTTCCGTAGGCCACAAGCTGCACGCTGGCCTTCTCGATGCCATGCTGTCTGTCGTAGTCGGTGTAGGGCGCCTGCGCGTAGAGCTCGACGACGTCCTTGCCGGCAACGCCTCCCGTGTTGGTGACGGTGATCGTGGCGGTGATCGTGTCGAGCCCCTTCCAGTCGACCGCGAAGTTGCTCCAGTCGAAGGTGGTGTACGAGAGGCCGTGGCCGAACGGGTAGACGACCTCGGCGTCGTAGTTGAAGTCGCCTGCGTTGCCCTGGCCCAGCACCGCATCCTCATAGCGGCTCTCGTAGTAGCGATAGCCCACGTAGATGCCCTCGAGATAGCTCACGTAGTTGTAGCTGGTGGGCTTGCCGTCGGCACCGACGAACTCGAAGTCGCCGTAGTTCTTTCCCGCGGGGCTCGCGAGCGCGTCGGCCACGAAGGTGTCGACGGTCTTGCCCGAGGGGTTTGCCTTGCCGGCAAAGACGTCGGCCAGCGCGTCGGTGCCGCACGCGCCGGTCGAGGGCACAAAGAGGATCGCCTTGATGTGGGGGAACTGCGCCACCCAATCGAGCTGCAGGGCGCTCGCAGTGTTCACGAGCAGCACCACGTCCTCGTAGTTCTCGTTGAGGTATGAGAGGATCTCGAGCTCGGTGGTGTCAGGCTCCAGATAGCTCTTGGCCTGGTCCTCGGCGTTGTCCGCATGGTTGTACATGGAGCGGGGCATGTCGCGTCCCTCTCCCGCGACGCGGCGCCACACGAAGACGGGCACGGTGCCCTTCGCGGAGTCGAGCACGCCATCCGCGGCCTTGAGCTCGGAGAGCGGGCACTCGTTGATGCGGAAGTCCTCGGCCGCGCCGAAGTTGATGGAACCGGTGCCCATGCTGTACTTGGCGCCTGCCCCCTTGGTATAGAAGTCCACGAGGGTGTCGTTCACGTGCAGGCCCGCCTTCTCGAACGAGTTGTGCAGCAGGCTCGTGTCGCCGCTCGCCCCCGTGAACATGGTCATGATGGACTGCGTGGCCGTGAGGTTCTTGACGTTCTCGGAGAAGAACGAGAAGGTCGTGCCCTCTGCGAACGGCATGGTCTTGTCGTCGTTCTTCAGAAGGACGAAGCCCTCCGAGCCGATCTGGTAGTCGAGCTTGCGCTCGGCCTGCTCGAGCTCGTCCATCGTGAAGTCGCTCTGGTAGTACTGGGCGTTGACGTCCTTGGCGTCGGCGGGGGTGGACCAGCCCTGGTCGTAGCCAAGCATGTTGTTGGCCATGCGGACGATCATGCCCTGGCCCGGCACGATGGCGTTCATGACGACCATGAGCGCCGCGAGGACCACGCAGAGCGCCGTCTTGAGGATGGTCTTCACCACCCTTCCCACCTTGCGTGCCGTCGAAATCTGCTTGGCCATCGTGGCTCCCTTCTCCCTTGCTTGCGAGATACTACAGGTATTGCGGCAGTACCATACGCCGTGCTGACCTCGTCGGGCAGCGCTCGGCAGAATCGGTGCGCACCGTGGCAAAACCCGCTCCGGTGCGCGGTGGACGCCCCCGGTGCGCGGTGGACGCCCCCGATGTGCGGCAGGAGTACACTAGGGAATGCTGGAGCCCTTGGGGCGCACTTCTCGTCGTGGGGAGAGGACATGCTGCGCGTTCTCATGCTGGAAGACACGCCGTCCGAGGCGACGGCCCTGCGCGCGCACCTCGAGCGCTACGCCGGGGAGCATGGGCTCGACATCTCGGTGCGGTGGCTCACCAACGCGCTCGAGTTCCTCGAGGACCGTCCCGCGGCCGACCTCATCTTCATGGACATCGACATGCCGGGCATCAACGGCCTGGACGCGGCGCGCCAGCTGCGCGAGAGCGACGCCGTGACGCCCCTGGTGTTCGTGACGAACCTTGCGCAGTATGCCGTGCGTGGCTACGAGGTCGAGGCGCTCGACTTCTGCGTGAAGCCTGTGGGCTATCCGGCCCTGTGCCGCTGCATGGATAGGGTCCTGCGCGTCGTCGAGCGCGACGCGGCGCGGGCCCTGAAGGTCAAGACGCGCGAGGGTCTGAGGATCTTTTCCGTGCACGACCTGCTGTATGTCGAGACGCGTGGCCACGACGTCGCCTACCATGTGGCGGGCGAGAAGGAGCCCCTCGTGACGCGTGACTCCCTGCGGCGCGTCGAGGGCGACCTCGAGGGCCTTTCCTTCGTGCGCCTCTCGAGCGGCGCGGTGGCCAACATGGCGCACGTGAGGCGCGTCTGCGACGACGAGGTGCGCCTCTCGGACGGCACCACGCTCTACATGTCGCGCGCGCGGAAGCGCGAGGCCCAGGCGGCCATCGCCGCCTATCTCGGCGGGATGGCCTGATGGGCTGGCTCGTCGGCATGCTGCAGCCGCTGGCCGAGGTGGTGCAGGTTGTGCTGGGCACCTGGCTCGTCGTGCGCCGCCAGGGCAGACGCGAGGGCTTCGCGCCGCGCGCGGCAGCCATGGCCGTGGCGCTTCTCGCGGGAATCGTCTTCTTCAGCTGGCTCGGCATGAGCGCCGTGCCCGAGCTCACCAGGAACGGCGCTCCCCAGCTGATTGGCCAGTTCGCCACCTTTACGGCGCTGCTGGGCTTCTTGGTGGTGTGCGTGGTGCGCCTGTATGACGTGCCGGTCTACCACGCGCTCTTCTGCTGTGCCGCCGGCTACACCATGCAGAACCTCGCGACGGGCGCGGACGGGCTGGCCGTCCTTCTGGCCGGCCGCCTGTGGGGTGTGTCGGAGGGCGACGCCATCGTGCGCGCGATTCTGGGCACGGGAAGCCTCCTGGTTGTGTTTCTGCCCTGCTACCAGCTCTTCGTGCGCCCCGTCGAGAAGAGCGGCACGGTGCAGGTCGAGGACCGCTCGACCGTGGGCGTCTTCGTGGTCGTCATCATGGTGGTCATCTTGTTCGACGTCCTCAACAAGGCGCTGAGCTATGGCCCGACGCCCCTCGAGCTGCTGCTGGGGCTGCGGCTCATACACGGCGCGGCCTGCGTTTTCGTGCTCTTCGCGCAGTACGAGATGCTCTTTGCCCAGCGCATGCGCGCCGACGCGGCCACGGCCGAGCGCCTCCTCGCCGAGCGGCGGCGCCAGTACCAGCTCTCGCGCGAGAACATCGAGGCCATCAACATCAAGTGTCACGACATCCGCCACCAGATCCGTCACCTGGGCGAGACGGGCACGGCCGTGGACGCCGCGGTGCTTGCCGACATCGCACGCGAGGTGAGCGTCTACGATAGCGCCGTCCGCACGGGCAACGACGCGCTCGACACCATCCTCACTGAGAAGAGCCTGGTGTGCGAGGGCGAGGGCATCAGCCTGACCTGCATGGCCGATGGCCACGCGCTCGACTTCCTGGCGCCCGCGGAACTCTACGCGCTGTTCGGCAACGCGCTGGACAACGCCATCGAGGCGGTGCGCAAGGTGGAGGACCCGGAGCGACGCGCCGTCGTCGTGCGCGTGCGGCGCGTGGGGGAGATGGTGGCCATCCACGTGGAGAACGCCTGCGCGGTGCGGACGGAGTTCGTCGACGGCCTGCCCCAGACCACCAAGTGCACGGCCGACGGGAGCCGCGACATCTACGACCACGGGATCGGCACGAGGTCCATGCGCGCGCTGGCGGAGCGCTACGGCGGGCTCTTCTCGGCAACGCAGCGGGGCGACACGTTCTGCCTAGACATCACGCTGCCGCTTCCCGGCTAGCATGAGGGCATCTGGCCCGCCCGTCGCCCATCCGTCGCCGCGCTCCGGCGCAAAATGCCGTCGAGTGCGTCGCCGAATCCCGCACTCGAGCCGGTTCTGCGCCGGCGGCTGTCCGCCAGAAGCGACGAGGGCTAATAGTTTTGCAGGGATTGTGACAAAAAAATAATTCGACTTACCACGGTGCCGAGCGTGTACACTAGACAAGCTGCGCTTTTATGGCTATTGCTATGCCGAGGCCACTCGTCCGCACCTGTGAGCGGGCGCCTGCCCGTGGTCTGAGCTGGCAAAACGTAGGAGCAAGGCACACGTAGGATGTGGTCCGCTGGGGGAGGGCGCACGTTGCGCACCTAAGGTCCCATGACCACCGAAGGAAAGGACCAGGAATGGTCAACACGATTCTCGGCCGCAAGATCGGGATGACGCAGGTGTGGGATGAGAACGACAACGTCGTCCCCGTCACCGTCGTCCAGGCCGGACCCTGCACCGTCTCGCAGGTCAAGACGAAGGCAACCGATGGCTACGACGCCGTTCAGATTGGCTTCGGAGACATCAAGTCCAAGCACGTCAACAAGCCCATGGCTGGCCACTTCGCCAAGGCCGGCGTCGAGCCGATGCGCTACCTGCGCGAGGTCCGCGTCGCCGAGGGCGAGGAGCACAACACTGGCGACCAGGTCACCGTTGCCGACTTCGCTGAGGTCAAGGCAGTCGACGTCACCGGTACCTCCAAGGGCAAGGGTTTCCAGGGCACCATCAAGCGCTGGAACTTCTCCCGTGGCCCCATGACCCACGGCTCCCGCAACCAGCGCAAGCCGGGCTCCATCGGCCAGTGCGCCTATCCCGCCCGCGTCCGCAAGGGCCTCCACATGGCCGGCCACATGGGCGACGAGCGCGTCACCGTCAAGAACCTCAAACTCGTCCGTGTCGACGCTGAGCAGAACCTCATGCTCATCAAGGGTGCAATCCCTGGTGGCAAGAACGCTCTCGTTTCGATCCGCATGGCCTAAGGGCCCGAAAACAGAAGCCCTAGGCAACCAAGGAGTACAGCATGTCCAAGATCGAAGTAAAGAACGTTGAGGGGAAGGCGGCCGGCGAGGTCGAGCTCTCCTCCGACGTCTTCGGCATCGAGCCGAACATCCCGGTGGTGCACCAGGTCGTCGTGGCCTATGAGGCCAGCATCCGCCAGGGCACCCACTCCACCAAGAACCGCTCTGCCGTCTCTGGCGGCGGCGTCAAGCCGTGGCGCCAGAAGGGCACCGGCCGCGCCCGTCAGGGCACCATCCGCGCTCCCCAGTGGGCCGGCGGCGGCGTCGTCTTCGGACCCACCCCGCACAGCCACGCCAAGCGTGCCAACAACAAGGAGAAGAAGCTCGCGATGCGCAGCGTCCTCTCCGGCAAGCTGGCCGACGGCGAGCTCGTCCTCGTCGACGAGCTGAAGTTCGAGGAGCCCAAGACCAAGCAGGCCCAGGCCGTCCTCGTCGCGCTCGGCGTTGCCGACAAGCGCGTCACCCTTGTCGTTCCCGACGACGACGTCAACACCTACCTTGCCTTCAGGAACCTCCCGAAGGTCACCATCATCGGCGTTTCCGAGGCCAACACTCGCTACCTGATCGACAACGGCGCCCTCGTCATGTCGACCGCGGTTGCCAAGCAGCTCGAGGAGGTGCTCGCATAATGAACTCCGCCTACGAAGTTATCATCCGCCCGGTCGTCTCCGAGCGTTCGTTCGACCTCATGGCCGAGGGCAAGTACACCTTCGAGGTTGCCGCCAAGGCTCCCAAGGAGGAGATTGCCGCCGCCATCGAGAAGATCTTCAACGTGCACGTCAAGAAGGTCAACACGATGTGGGTCAAGCCCAAGAACAAGCGCGTCCGCTATGTCACTGGCAAGACCCGCACCTGGAAGAAGGCTGTCGTCACGCTCGCCGAGGGTGAGCAGATCGAGGTCTTCGCCACTCAGCAGGCAGCTGAGGAGTAGGTAATTCGCCCGTGCCTCCAAACGGGGGCCGGGCTTTCATGCCGCGCATGATGGATACGCGCGGTACCGTGGTAATCCGGTGTCGCCCCGCCAATCCCTGAGCGGGACGGCCAGCGGAAAGAAAGGGAAAGAAGTAATGGCAGTCAGACACCTCAAGCCTACGAGCGCAGGCCGTCGCTGGCAGACCATCTCCGACTACAAGGAGATAACCACCGACAAGCCCGAGAAGTCCCTTCTCGAGCCCCTGCCCAAGAAGGCCGGCCGCAACAACAACGGCCGCATCACCACCCGCCACCAGGGCGGCGGCAACAAGCGTCAGTACCGCAGGATCGACTTCAAGCGCCGCATGGACGACGTGCCCGCCAAGGTCGCCACGATCGAGTACGACCCCAACCGCTCCGCGCGCATCGCGCTTCTGCACTACCTGAACGGCGCCAAGGCCTACATCCTCGCGCCCGAGGGCCTGCACGTGGGCGACATGGTCATCTCCGGCACCAAGGACATCGACATCAAGCCGGGCAACTGCACGACCCTCTCCGAGATCCCGGTCGGCACGCTTGTTCACAACGTCGAGTTCCAGCCTGGCAAGGGCGCGGCCATGGCCCGCTCCGCCGGCACCTCCGTCCAGCTGATGGGCAAGGACAACGGCTACGCCGCGCTGCGCATGCCCTCCGGCGAGCTCCGTCGCGTCCTTCTCACCTGCCGCGCCACCATCGGTGTCGTGGGCAACGCCGAGCACGGCAACATCGTCATCGGCAAGGCCGGCCGTCACCGTCACATGAACGTGCGTCCGACCGTCCGCGGTACGGTCATGAACCCCGTCGACCACCCGCACGGCGGCGGCGAGGGCAAGAACCACACCTCCGGCCGTCCCTCCGTCACCCCCTGGGGCAAGCCGACGAAGGGCAAGAAGACGCGCGACCCGAAGAAGGCCTCCAACCGCCTCATCATCCGTCGTCGCAACACGAAGTAGTGAACACGAGTATTAGGAGATTCTAAGAATGAGCAGAAGTCTCAAGAAGGGCCCGTTTGTGGAGACTCGCCTCCTTGCGCGTGTCGCTGCCATGAACGAGTCCGGCAAGAAGGAGGTCGTCAAGACCTGGTCGCGTTCCTCCACCATCTTCCCCGAGATGGTTGGCCACACGATCGCCGTCCACGACGGCCGCAAGCATGTCCCCGTGTACATCACCGAGTCCATGGTCGGTCACAAGCTGGGCGAGTTCGCGCCCACGCGTACCTTCCGCGGCCACAAGCAGAAGTAACAGGGGGTATGAGCTAAATGGCTAACAACAACGAGGTCAGGGCCACAGCCAAGTACGTGCGCATGGCGCCGCGCAAGGTTCGCATGGTCGTCGACCAGATCCGCAACAAGTCCGTCGAGAAGGCGCTCGAGGTGCTCCAGTTCTCGCCGCGTGCCGCCGCCGAGCCCGTCGCCAAGACGCTGCGCTCCGCCGTGGCCAACGCCGAGAACAACAACGGCCTTCGCGCCGACAGCCTTGTGATCAAGTACGCCTACGTCGACGAGGGCCCCACGCTCAAGCGCATCCGTCCTCGCGCCAAGGGCTCCGCATCTCGCATCAACAAGCGCACGAGCCACATCACCATCGTCGTCGCACCTGGAAAGGAGGCGTAGGGGAAGTATGGGTCAGAAAGTACAGCCTACCGGCTTCCGTCTCGGCATCACCGAGGAGTGGCGTTCCCGTTGGTACGCCGATAAGAAGGACTACGCCAAGAGTCTTGGCAACGATCTCGAGATCCGCAAGTTCCTCGAGAAGAAGCTTGCTTCCGCCGCTCTCTCCCGCGTTGACATCGAGCGCGCCGGCGACAAGGTCAAGGTCGTCATCTACACCGGCCGCCCTGGCATCGTCATCGGCAAGAAGGGCGCCGAGATCGACAACCTCCGCGCCGAGCTCGAGAAGATCTCCGGCGTGACCCGGGGCAACATCTCTGTCGACGTCATCGAGGTCAAGCGCCCCGAGCTCGACGCCCAGCTCGTCGCCCAGTCCATCGCCGACCAGCTCGAGGGCCGTATCGCCTTCCGTCGCGCGATGCGCAAGGCCGTCCAGTCCGCCCGCAAGGCTGGCGCCAAGGGCATCCGCATCCAGTGCTCCGG
>JAGAWD010000137.1 GCA_017941585.1 Olsenella sp.
AGGGAGACCATGGAAGTCGAGTTCAAAAGCGAGTTCAAGAGAAGCCCGAGTGGAGCGCTAAAGCCCAGTAGGTTGCCTGACGGGGAGCTCGTGGACACGGTGGTTGCGCTCAGTAACATCAACGGCGGGGAGATATACCTTGGCGTCGAGGACGACGGCGTGCCCACAGGGGTTCACAAAGACCATCGCGACGTCACACAGCTCGCAGCGCTCATCGCCAACAAGACGGTTCCGCCCGTCCCGGCGCGAGTCTCGACCCTTTTCCTCGCTTCCGATGGATCAACCGACGACGCCGGCAAACAGGTGACGCTCGTGGAAATCCCGAGGTCGATGGCAATCGTGTCGTCCTCCGAGGACAAGATTATGCGGCGAAGGCTCAAAGCCGACGGAACGCCCGAGAGCGTTCCCCTCTATCCATACGAGATCATCACCAGGCTCTCCACGCTGGGCCAGCTCGACTACTCCGCATTCCCGGTGCCCGACACCACCCTCGACGACTTCAGCCCGGAGGAGCTGAAGCGCCTGCGCGACATCCTGACCCGTAACCGTAACAGCGACCAGACACTCCTGGAGCTGCCCGACGAGGAAATCCTGAGCGCCCTTCGCATGACGACGCTCGCCGACGGCAAGGTCACGCCGACGGTCACGGGCATCCTGCTCGCGGGCAAGGCAGAGGTGATAGCCCGTACCATACCGACCTCGGCCGCCACCTTCCAGGTGCTTGCGGGCACGGAGGTGCGCGTCAACCAGGACTTCGAGCAGCCGCTCCTCTACACCATCGAGAAGATGCGCGAGATGCTCGATCCCTGGAACCCGGAGCGCGAGTTCGAGGACGGGCTATTCAGGCAATCGGTGCCCGAGTTCGACAGGAGGGCCTTCCGAGAAGCCCTCGTCAACGCCTTCGGACACCGCGACTACGCCGCCTTGGGGCGCGTGCGTGTGCTCATAGACGACGAAGGCCTCACCATCGCAAACCCCGGCGGGTTCATCGAGGGAGTCACCATCGAGAACCTGCTCACCGTCGAGCCCCATGGGCGAAACGAGTGCCTGATGAACGCCCTCAAGCGCATCGGCCTCGCCGAGAAGACCGGACGCGGTGTAGACCGCATCTTCGAGGGGTCACTGTACTACGGCAGGCCCCTACCCGATTACTCCGGAAGCACGTCGGCTAACGTGAGTGTCTTCATTGCACGGAGCGCGCCAGACGAACTGTTCATGCGAATGATCAATGAGGAGCAGCAGAAGACCGGCGAGCAACTGTCGCTCAGGTCGCTGCTCGTGCTCGACGCGCTCAAACAGCAGAGGCGCCTGACAGTTGCAGACCTATCCGCGCAACTCCACATCACGGACGCGGCGACGCGTGCGACGGTGGAGGCGCTGCTCGAGGCCGGGCTTGTCGAGGCTCGCGGGAGCTCAACCGCGCGCTCGTACATGCTCAGCGGGAAGGTTTACTCGCAATCGGGCAAGGAAGCCGGATACGTCCGGCAGTCCGATATTGACAAGATCCGCTACCCAGAGCTCATCATGAAGCTGGCCGAGAGACAGGGCGGGTCTGTCGCGACGCGCGACGTGGAGAATCTGCTGCACCTGCATCGGAAGCAAGCGTACAGGCTCCTGGTCAAGCTCGTCGAAGACGGTAGCCTCGTGCTTGTTGGTCGGGGCGGAGGTGCTCACTACGAGATTACGGAAGAGGGCTGGGAAAGGATAGGACATTATTTACAGCAACTCCCTATGATGGCCTCACCACGGCTTCGGAAACCGGGAGCTGCCGTGGTGCAGGACGTCAACGGATTCGGCATGGCCGCGCCGGACTAACGACCATGTTTCATTTTGTGTCGTGCCACCGAATCCGTTGGCCCCCGGATGGCTGATAGGTTGATGATCTGGGCTTCG
>JAGAWD010000138.1 GCA_017941585.1 Olsenella sp.
ACCTTCCACTGCGGATTGGCGCTGCGCCAGGCAGCCGCAAGGCGCAGCATGAACTCGACGGGGTCATCGTCCTGGGCACGGAAAATCGCAGCGCCACGCGCCTTTGCGCACTCCACAACCTCGGGACGCGGTTCCTCCGTCATCACGACGGCGGCAGCACCAGACTCGAGCGCACTCTCGGCGAACTCGTTTCCGTTCACGCGCTCTCCCGGAAAGCAGACGAAGAGCACGCGGTCCTTCACCTCCCGAGAGTCAATGGCGATCCCCGTTACCACTGATGCCCCGTCACCAAGCACGAGCTTGGCGGCAGAGGCGTCCACGATCTCTTTCATTGTGAAGCTAAACATCAAAACCTCTCCCAATGTCACGAAGACGGCTGGACTCCCGAGTCAGAGAGCGCCTCACCCATGATAGTAGAGAACAGCGTCGCTGCCGAGGTCGAAGCAAAATATGGAGTTCCGTTGAGACCGACGTACACAAGCACTTCCGGGTCGGATGCGGGCGCGAAGCCGATGAGGGAGCTCACGAAGTGGTTCTGGATGTATCCGCTCTCGTCGGCCTGCTCGCCCGTTCCCGTCTTTCCGGCAATGTCGTAGCCCTCCACCTGCGCGGCAGTGGCGGTACCGCTCCGCACGACCTCGCGCATCATGTCCGTGACCTCGTCTGCCGTCTCCTTCGATACGGACGTGCCGGCCGGGTCCCACTTCACCGCCTCGCCGTTCTTGCTCACGAGGAAATGAGGGGTCACGCGCGAGCCGTCGTTCGCAATGGAGCCCACGGCCTCGACCATCTGGATCAGCGGGATGGCGAGGGACTGCCCGAACGACATCGATCCAAGGCTCGCTCCATCGTACTGGTTAAGCTGCTTGACCAGCCCCTCGACCTCGCCCGGATAGTCTATGCCCGTAAGCTCCCCTATTCCGAACTTCGCCACGCCCCTCGCGAAGCGCGTCTCGCCTACGCGTTCCTGCGTGACGAGGGAAATACCGGCATTGGAGGAGCGGCGGAGGATCTCCCTGAGGTCCATGTCCATGGTCTCCGTACGTCCGTCGTCATCGGAGACCATGTCATCGCCGACCTGCACGTAGGCGGGAACGGTGAACACGTCTTCCGGCTTGGCCGACTCGCTCTCAAGGGCGATTGCGGCACTCAGCACCTTAAAGATCGAGCCAGGCTCGTATGAGGACGAGACGGGCTTGAGACTCAGGGCTCCCGACTCGATCTTCGTCGTGTCAGATATGTTGAACAGCGGGGTGGAGCAGGCGGCGAGGACCTCCCCCGTCTTGGGGCTGGTGACGACGACCGACCCGGAGTCGGACTTGTACCGCTTTACCCCCTCCGCGATCGTCTCCTCCGCGACGCGCTGAATGTCGACATCAATCGAAAGCACGATGTCGCTGCCATCCTTCGCATCACTGATGTGGGAGTTACCTCCCGCAATCGGCGTGCCGCCCGCGCCGGTCTCGAGTAGCATCTCCCCATCCTCGCCCCTAAGGATGTCATTGTAGTAGAGCTCGATACCGGAGAGTCCGTCACCATCGGTGCCCACGATGCCCAAGACCTGACTGGCGACGGAGCCATAGGGGTAGATCCGCTTCGTATCATTAATGAGATAGATTCCCTCTATCCCCTTCTCGTCCAGCTTCTCCTCAATCTCGGTCGCGGCCGAGGACTCTATCTGGCGCGCCACGTACGCGAACACGCCATCCCCCCTCATCTTCTCGAGGTAGTCCTGCGATTTGCCCCCAAGAGCGTCGGCAACGATAGCAGCCGCCCCCGAGGGATCATTCACCTGCTTGGGATTGCAGCAGACGGTCATGCAGTCCTTGCTCATGGCGAGGACGTTGCCGTTGCGATCGTAGATGGTGCCACGCTTGGCGTGGAGCGCGATGGGGTGAGAACGGCGCGCCTCGGCGCTCTGGGAAAGCTCTGAAGAGTCAACGACCTGAAGATAGAAGAGCTTGACGAACACGACGGCGCAGGCAAAAAGGATTATGCCCCCAAAGACCCGAGCGGCACGATCAAAGCTGTCGCCTCGATTCGGTGTCCCTCTCCTACCGGCACGAAATCGAGGAGCCTCGTCGTAGGAGGCCCCCCGCGCGCTCGTCCCTCTGGACCAATTCTGTCTGGACTGGTATCTCACGTGGAGATAGTTTACGACTCTGACAGTCGCGGATCTATCGCGTCGGCCGGCTGCGCAGCATCTGCAGAAGCCTCAGCGTCATCCACCGTCTGGATCGGGGTCTGAAGCGAAGCGGCATCCGGGGCACCCTGTCCCTCTTCAAGTCTTATGGAGTCCGAAGACGTGGGATAGACCATGCCGTAGTTCTGGGTCGCGATGCGGTCGATGCGCGACGAGCTCGAAAGGACCGAACGCTCGACCTGGAGGTCGTTGTTCGCAACCTGGGCCGTAACAATGTCCTCCTTGAGGACAGCCGTTCTCTGAAGCTGCGTGACGGTCGCCGTGGTAAGGGCAATGCGACAAAAGCCGAGAAGGACAAAGGCCGCGACGAATGCCATCACGACAGAGAAGCGTGCGAGGAAGCTGCGAGAGACTCCCTGGCGCGCCTGCGCGTCGAGACCGCCGCCGTGTACGACTTCGAAGGGGGCGTGGCGTTCAACCTCCTGAGGGCGCCTCTGCTCGGCACCGTACATGCTGTATGCCGCAGAACCCTGATACATGTCTTTCCCCCTTGACTAGAAGGGCCACCGCGAGCGGTGGCTCCTTGTGGTGCGTTGGTAGTGCGTTTAAGCTGCGTTCTTGGTACGTGCTGCTTCGTTTAAGTTGCTATTGCGCGGCCGAGGCCGGATGCGCCTTTCTACTCGTCCTCTCGCGTGACGTCACGCTTGACCGCCACCCGCATGAGGGCACTGCGAGCCCTAGGATTCCGGCTCACCTCCCCCTCGCTTGCGACGAGGGGCTTGCGTGTCTTGACGTCGACTATCGGCACATGACCACAGACGCACACCGGAAGGTCCGGAGGGCAGGTGCAGCCCCGTGACATCTCGGAGAAGACGTGCTTGACGATTCGGTCCTCAAGCGAGTGGTAGGAGATTACGCAGATCCTGCCCCCGGCGTTCGCCCAGCGAATCGCCGCACGAAGCCCCTGGTCCAGCACATCGAGCTCATGGTTGACCTCAATGCGCAGGGCCTGGAAGGTCTTGCGGGCGGGATGTCCGCCATGGCGCCTGCCCGCCGCCGGTATGGCGGCCTTGACAACGTCGACGAGCTGGAGCGTGGTCTCGATAGGCGTCTTCTCGCGCGTACGCACGATCTGGCGGGCGATGCGCGACGCATATTTCTCGTCGCCATAAACGCGGAGAATCCGGGTGAGGTCTGCTTCGTTGTAGTGGTTTATGACCTCTGCTGCGGTTTGGGTGTGTTTCCCCGGATCCATGCGCATATCAAGCGGGGCGTCTTCGTGGTAGGAGAAGCCCCTTTCTGGGATGTCGAGCTGGGGGGAGGAGACTCCGATGTCGAATAGGAAGCAGTCGACGCCGGGCACCTCCGCTTGGACGAGGAGCTCGTCGAGGGAGCCAAAGTTCCCCTTGAGGAACCTGTGCTCGGCTCCGGGAACCTCGCGCTCGAAGCGCTCGGTCGCCGCGGCGAGAGCCATGTCGTCCTGGTCAATGCCAAGAGAGAGCCCGTCTGGCTGAATCCTCTTGGCCATCTCGACCGTATGCCCTGCCCCACCGAGGGTGCAGTCGCAGACGACTTCACCCGGCTTGGGGTCGAGCTCGGCCAGGACCTCGTTGATCATCACGGGTACGTGCCGATATTCCACTGTCAAGCTGCCCACTCCCTCGTGCTAGTCGAACATCAGGTCCTCGAGGCTCTCTTCCATCTCCTCCTGCTCCTCGTCGAAGCGTGAAGCATTCCAGATCTCGAAGTGGTCGTTGTTGCCAACGACCGCAACCTCGCGTTCGATCCCGCACTTGGCGATCTTCTCCGGACCGAGCTTGCCAAGGGCGAGGCGGCCGGCCGAGTCAAGATCGACGGTGACGGTCATCGAGGTAAGCATCCTTCTGAGCTTGACGTCCCTCTTGGTGCGAGGGTTGTACCCCTCGGGGAAGAAGCTCTGGACCCAGGCCTCGTGGCCTTCGGGAGTGAAACCGTAGATAACGCCATCAACGGGCACGAGGCAGACCGTGTCGTCAAACTGCTTACGAATAGAAGCCGGAAGGGTGATACGCGACTTGGCATCCAGGTTGTGCTTGTAGGTGCCAGTCAGGTACATCTGCCCTCCCCTCTCCAATCTAGGGAGCCTCATCCCTTTGAGAACGCGATTACAACTATAGGTTCAAACAAGACACTTCGCAACACTTTTCCCCACCTTCCGACATTTTGGGTATTTTTCACGCTACATCTATCCCCCGAGGACTTTGCTTACCCCAAGATGTTGTGAGAACGTCTGTTCTGTTACACAAACGCCAAGGATTCACCACCACGGCCTCGCAAGACAAAATGTGTAAGAACTGTGAAGAGTCCTCTGGATACACTTCGCGATCGCTTGCGACTCAGAAGTGCGCGCATTCTCTTCGGCAAATAGGGACACCTTGCCTTGATTCTTGTCAGAGAGGCGCGCGAAAGCAGGTCGGGAATCAGACGGGCCTCTTCGAGAAATGGGAGGGGGACTTCGGATGGGCCGGTGGAACCAAATGCCATCGATATAAAGCCGTTCGGAACAACCTCACGTGCCAACGCCACGTCAAGTGGATTCCCCCTGGCCAAAAAACCGCATCGAGCGGGCTCGCGCAGATCGAAAAGGTCTGATGAATGATTGGGATGTTGCCGGATTCTGTATCGAACGATAGTCAGCAACGAGCCTTCGGGCGCGGAACCTTCCCTTTCGTATCCCAAGTCGTTCCAGCGTACCCGTCATGCACACCCCTTCCATCACGCAAATCGGACGGTATGGCACAGGCGCGCCCTCGCCATCTCGCAAATCGGACGGTATGGCAGAAACGGGGCCTCCCATCACGCAAATCGGACGCCGTGGCAGAAAAGGTGCCCCGATATCACGCAAATCCGACGCTATGGCACCATCCCGCCCGATTTGCGTGATGGTTTGTGCCATGGCGTCGGATTCCTGAGATTGGAGGGCCGGTTTCTGCCATCCCGTCGGATTTGCGAGATGGTTTGTGCCA
>JAGAWD010000139.1 GCA_017941585.1 Olsenella sp.
GACGATGCGATCGTTCAGCAAGCGCGAGTAGATGTCGTAGCTACGCTCGCCACGCGGGGTCTGCTCGACGACGTAGGGAATGAGCGGGGTGTTGGTAGGCATATGCAGTGACATGACTCCTCCTAAGGTAAACATGCCCCAGGCGCAGCTTCGCACCCGGGGCATGCGTCTGCTATGTAGGTAGTCTTATACCCTACTCTTCGGCTTCGGATTCATCGGCCTTAGAATCTGCCGCAGCCATGCGCTCTGCAACCTCGTCGACCTCGGTGACGTTGGCGTTGTCGACCAGCCACTTGACGGCCTTGCTGCGACGGATGGACTCACGGATGGCGGAGATGCGGCCGTCCTTGGTGAACTCCTCGATGGAAGCTTTCATGTCCTCGACGCCAGCCTTCGCGAACTCCTCGACAACGTCCTCGGCAGTAGCGACGAAGTTCTTCGCCTTGGCAAGGGCGTCGAGGGCCAGGCCCTGACGGGCGCGCTCGGCAGCCTGAGCGTGGAGGTCGGCCAGGAAGTCGTTGGTGTCGATCTGGCGGGCGCCGAGGTACATGTCAAGCGACATGCCCTGACGCTGCAGGCTGGTGAGGAACTCGTTGGCCAGCTCCTGGAAGACCTGGTTCTCGTAGGCCTCGGGAACCTCGACGTCGGCTGCGCGCTTGCCCAGCTCCTCGACGACGCGATCCTCCTTGAGGTTGGGGAGGCTGCGGGTCTTGTCCTCCTCGATCTCTTCCTTCACGGCGTCGCGCAGCTCGGCGACGGTCTCGAAGCCGAAGCTCTTCTTGGCCAGCTCGTCGTCAAGCTCGGGCTTGACGGCCTGCTTGATGGCGTTGAGGGTGACCTCGACGTCGTAGTTGTGCACATGCTCGTGATCGCCGTGCATGTGGCTGCGGCTCCAGGTGATCTCCTTGGTCTCGCCCTTCTTCATGCCCACGATGCCCTCGACGAGCTCCTCGGGGAGGCTGTCGGCGGTAAGGGCCAGGGTGCGGTTCTTGCCGGCGAGGTCGTCGGCGCCCTCGTTGTTGGCGATGTCGACGGTGATGATGTCGCCCTCAGAGGCGGGACGATCGTCCTCGACGTCCTCGTAGGTCGTCTGATACGCAAGCAGCTGGTTGATCTGGAGGTCGATCTCGGCCTCGGTGGCCTCCTCGGGCGGCATGTTGATGTCAACCGCGTCATAGGACTCGAGCTCGACGGTGGGAGGGACGGTGATGGTCACGTTAATGACGTAGTCCTCGTGCTCGGCGACCAGCGAGGGATCCTCGCCGAAGTCGGGGCGCTCGACGGGGACGATGTCAAGCTCGTCAAGCATGATGGGCTGGGCGTCATTGAGGATGTCGTTGGTGGCATCGGCCAGAACGGCCTCGCGACCCACGATGCCGTCGATGACGGGGCGCGGTGCGCGACCACGACGGAAGCCCTGGAACTGGTAGCGGCGGGCGATGTCCTTGTAAGCATTGGCAACATAGCTGTCGACATCGGCAGCAGGCACAGTGATGGTAGCGACAACCTTGTCGTTCTCGGGCCTCTCGGCGGTGACGGTGATGTTCAACGTTCCTCCTGGTAACACTTCATGCAGCGCAGGCTGCTCCTTACGATCAAGTTCTTCCCAAAAGGGATGGTGCGGGCGAAAGGACTCGAACCTTCACGGGTTGCCCCACTGGAACCTAAATCCAGCGTGTCTGCCAATTCCACCACGCCCGCGTGTGCCAAAATTGCAGCTTTTCAATAGTAGCAAAAGCAAGGCGTTCACGCCAAAAACTGCAGCA
>JAGAWD010000140.1 GCA_017941585.1 Olsenella sp.
GTAGGCGGCCTCGCCGCCGAAGGGGTAGCCGTCGTACCACCGCGCGACCTCGTCCGCCCTGTCGGCGCGGCCCAGGCGCGCGAGAAGCTCGTCGACCTCTGCCTGCGTGAACCCGAGCGCCTCGGCGTACTGGTGGTCGAGCGCGGTGTCCACGGTGAAGTTGTTCGGGTTGGAGAATATCGACTCCTTGCTCACGCGCTGCACGCCCGTGAGCGCGGCCAGCCGCAGGTCCACCGTGCCCTTGAGCGTGCCGGTGAGTCACCTCTTCAGGAAGCCGGTAGCCTCCTTGCGGTACCCGTGGAGGTGGCCCTCGGTCACGATCTTGTCGTACTCGTCGATGAGGACGACGACCTGCTGCTGGTGGTGGTTGCGCAGGAGCTTGCATAGGAAGACCAGGGAATGCTCGAGCTCGGCATCCGGCACGTTGCCAGACAGGATGCGCTCGAACTCGTCGCGCCGGAACTGCGCCATCTTCGGCGAGTCGAGCAGATGGGAGTGGCGGGCAAACTCCTCGGCCACCAGCCTGGCAGCCGACGCGCGCATGGCCTCCCAGGTGTCGCCGCCGCGGTCGATCAGGTCGGCTATGACCATGGTCTTGTCCACGCACACGTGGCGCGCGACCACGTCCGCGAAGCTCTCTATGCCTATGGCGGCGATGCCCTTGCCGCGCCTGTCGACCACACGCGTGCGCCCCTCGGCGCCTGCCGGCCCGTTGCGCATGTCGGCCTCCCTCTAGGCTGCCCTCCCGCAGTTCTCTCCCCGTAATTCCACACGATGCGACCCGTGGCCCGGCGCGGCTCCGAGGCCGGGCGCGTGCTGGCCATGGGACCCGTGCTCCTCGCGTGTATAATATCGGTCGTCGTGGTGTTGATTCCGAAAGGTGCTGCCCGTGCGTCCACTCATCCAGAGAGCGAAGAGCCGGTTTGCCGAGATCGCTCAGCAAAGGCCGAGGGCCTTCGCGCTCTGCCTCTCCCTCCTTGCCATCTTGCTCGTCCTTCTTATCGCCAAGCCGACTCGCGGGTTCGCGCTCGGGTTGGTGGGGTTGGCGGGGTACTATGCGCTGTGCGGCGCGCTCCTCTGGGCCACGCCCGCACACGAGGCCTGGCGAGGCCTGAAGCCGTGGGCAAAGTGGGCCATGCTGGCGGTCGCCCTCGCGTTCGTCGTCTTTGCCGGCTGGTACCTCTCCAAATACGACTTCATCCCCGTCTGGGACAACTTTACCTATTGGCACAAGACCCTTCTCTTTAACCAGGGCCTGATGCGCGTGCCCCTGGGAACGGTGCTGGACGCCCTGAAGAGCGCGAACTTCACCGATTACGGCGACATCCAGTGCTGGATAATGTCCATACCGGTCCAGCTTCTTCCCCTCTGGAAGGGAACGTTCCTCGCCGAGGTCATCCTCGTCTCGATACCCGCCGCCGCGACCCTCGCCCTCGCGGGGGTCGGCTTTGCCGCGTCCGGCGCGGGGGAGGGAGCGATGGCCAAAAGGGGCGGCGTGGCCGTGGTTCTCGCCTTCCTGGTCTGCCTGCTCTGCCCCATACTGCTGCGCCCGACCCTGATTGGATACCTCGACGAGGTTGCGGGGCTCGTCTTTCTCTGCGCGGTAGTCGCGACCCACGACGAGAACCTCATCCGGAGCATCTGGAAGCCCGTCGTCCTGGGCCTGGCGCTGGTTGCCGTCATGGTGATGAGGAGGTGGCTCGCCTACGGCGTGATCGCGCTCGTCGTCTCCGCGCTCCTCCGCTGGGGGACCCACGTCGCGCTGGCGGGGCGTGGCGAGCGCGCGAGGGAGCTCGGGCGCATCGCGCGCACCTTCCTCCTGACGGCCGCCGCCGCGCTCCTTCCGCTCCTTACGTACTACAGGCCCTTCCTCATGCGCTCCCTCTTCGGCAACTACTCTGAGGCGTACCAGGGCTACGTCACCATGGGCTCCCTGCCCGAGAGGCTCTCCGACGTGGCCATGCACTACGGGTGGGCGTGGATCGTCCTGGCCGTCCTCTGCTTCGCCCTTCTCGCGCGCCTCCTCACCAAGGGCGGGAGGGAGAACCCTGCCGCCAGGTCCCGCGCGGCCGAGTGCCTGGCCATCGTGGTCTGCCTGTGCCTCGGTGCCTTCGTCGCGATGCTCGCGTTCTGGCGGACGCAGGACTTCACGGACCAGCACTGGCTCTTCTTCACGTTCCCCTTCGTCCTGGCGCTGTCCATCTGTGTCGGGGGTCTTGTGCTTTGCGCCAAGCAGTCTGGCGTACGGGTCCTCGTGCCCGTAGCGTGCGCCCTCTCCCTCGTGACGTGCCTCAATGGCCTCGGGCTTCTGGGAGACTCGCTCGCCGCGGTGCGCCCGCTGGTGGGCAGCGTCTCGTGCTCGCCCATGGTGCAGCCCGACGTCGAGGCCCGCAGTGAGTTCGTGAACTACCTGGAGGGCAACGTGACTTCGGGGGAGAAGGTGTTCTTTGCGGCCTCGTCGGCTCGCATCAACGCGTCCCTGCCGTACAGCGTGCTTGCGCCTGGCAAGCTGTACACGTCCTACGAATGCCTGTCGACTGACGTTGACATGCGTGACGGGTTCAACGTTGGCTTCCTCGACGCGGGCTGGGTGGTCGCGGCGACACCGGCGCAGACTGCTCTCGACCCGGCATTCACCAAGGTCTCCGTCACCCTCAACGAGCTGGTTCAGGACCAGGACGGCTATCTGGGCAGGCACTACGAGCTCGCGAAGACCTTCGAGTGCTCGGATGACATGGTCATCAAGGTGTACCGCAGGACGAGCGAGCTCGAGCGCGGCGACGTCGAGCGGCTCAGGGACCACTTCAGGGAGCTCTTCCCGCAGCATGGCGAGCTGTTCGAGGACAGGATCAACGCGTATATCGACAAGATGGCGTAGCCCGGCGAGGCGACGCCATCCCTGCTCCACGCCCTCCAAAGGCGCCGACGGCATGACGCCCGAGGCGCCTTTGCCTTGCCTGCGCTCGGGATTAGGGCTACCGTCTCGTGCGGTCCGAAACGATTAAGACCTAACGCCTCGTGCGGTCCGAGATGACGTAGCGCGGGCGCCGCTTGGTCTCCATGTACGTCTTGCCCACGTACTCCCCGATGACGCCCAGGCTCACGAGCTGCACGCCGCTCACGAAGCACACGATGCACGTCGTGCTCGCCCAGCCGGAGACTGCGTGCCCGAGGGCGAAGGAGACGATCGCCCAGACGACGCCCAGGAAGCTCGCGACCGAGACCACCAGGCCGAAGCCCGTGACGGCGCGGATGGGCTTCACCGAGAGGCTCGTGATGCCGTCGAAGGCGAGCGCGAGCATCTTGGAGAGCGGGTAGTGGGACTCGCCGGCCATGCGCTCGTGGCGCTCGTAGGCGACCTCCGTCGAGGGGAAGCCCACGAGGGGGAAGAGGCCGCGCAGGAACAGGTTGACCTCCTCGTAGGAGGAGAGCGCGTCGAGCACGCGCCTCGAGGCGAGGCGGTAGTCGGCGTGGTTGTAGACGACCTCGGCGCCCATCCTCGCGAGCAGCTTGTAGTAGCTCTCCGCGGTGAAGCGCTTGAAGAAGGTGTCCGTCTCGCGCGAGCTCCTCACGCCGTAGACCACGTCGTAGCCCTCGTGGTAGCGCCTCACCATCTCGGTCATGGCGGAGATGTCGTCCTGGCCGTCGCAGTCGGCGGAGATGGCGATGTCGCAGAACCCCCTCGCCTCCATGAGGCCGGCGACCACGGCGTTCTGGTGGCCGCGGTTCCTGCTCTGGCGGATGCCGCAGAAGTGCTCGTCCTGCGCGGCGAGGGCCTCGACGATCTTCCACGTGGAGTCCCTGCTGCCGTCGTCCACGTACATGATGCGGCTCTCGTCCGAGACGAGGCCGCCCTCAACCATGGAGGAGAGCTCGGCAAGGAAGAGCGGCGCCGTGACGGGCAGCACCTCCTCCTCGTTGTAGGCGGGGATCACTATGCAGAGGACGGGGAGGGGCTTCATATATACTTCCAATCCGGGGCGTGTGTGCTTCGGCCGCGCGGCCGCTCTGACATATCATAGGGCAATGGGGCGCGACGGTGCGGAAGGAGTGCGTTGTATGGGCAGGCTTATGGAGCAGATTCTCAAGTTCGGCGTCGTGGGGGTGCTGGCGACCCTCATCGACTACGGGCTGCTCATGCTTCTCTCGCAGCTGCTCCATGTCGATGCCGTGATTGCGGCCGGCATCTCCTTCACGGCGTCGCTCGTGTTCAACTACCTTGCCTCGATGCGCTACGTGTTCACGCGCAGGGACGACATCTCCCGCGGACGCGAGTTCGCCGTCTTCGTGGTGCTGTCGCTTGCCGGCCTCGCCCTCAACCAGCTCTGCATGTGGGTCGGCGTGGCACTGCTCGGGTCGGGCGCGCTTGCCGTGACCGTGAGCAAGGTGTTCGCCACCGCCGTCGTCATGGTCTGGAACTTCCTGAGCCGAAAGAAGTGGCTCGACGCGGGGGAGCGGCCCGAGGCGGAGTAGCCCGCGCGGGGCGGCTTGCGGGGAGGCCCGCACAGGGCGTCCGCAGGCGAGCCCGCACAGGGTGCCCGCAGGCGAGCCCATGCGGCCCGTTGCGGCGTCTGGGCCTGCTGCGGAGCCCAGGCCCGTCGCGGCGTCTATAATGGTCACGCCGGCGACGTGCCCCGCTCGGAGGCGCGCGAAGCAGAAGAAGGAAAGCGCGATGCAACACAATTCCGAGGGTCGTTCGTTCGACACCATCTCGATCGTGGTGCCCTGCCATAACGAGGAGGAGTCCCTCCCGTTCCTGTTCGAGGAGTTCGACAAGCTCGAGGCGTCCATGGCGCCGACGCGCCTCGAGTTCGTCTTCGTGGACGACGGCTCCGGGGACTCCACCGTGAAAGTCGCGCGCTCATATGCGAGCGAGCACGCCGGCTCCAAGGTCCTCTCGCTCTCGCGCAACTTCGGCAAGGAGTCCGCCATCTTCGCCGGCCTCCAGCATGCCGAGGGGGACTACGTCGCCCTCATGGACGCCGACCTGCAGGACCCGCCCGCGCTTCTCCCCGAGATGTACCGCATCATCCGCGAGGAGGACTGCGAGTCCGTTGCGACGCGGCGCAGCGACCGCGCGGGGGAGCCGCCCGTCCGCTCGCTGTTCGCGCGACTCTTCTACCGCATGATCAACGCCATGTCCGAGACCGAGCTCGTCGACGGCGCGCGCGACTACCGGCTGATGAGCAGGAAGTTCGTCGACGCCCTGCTGTCGCTCGGCGAAAGCAATCGCTTCTCGAAGGGACTGTTCAGCTGGGTGGGCTTCAAGACGCACTGGATCGAGTACTCCAACGTCGAGCGCTCCGCCGGATCCTCGCAGTGGTCGTTCATGGCGCTCGCGCGCTACGCCGTCCGCGGCATCACCGCCTTCTCGGCCGCCCCGCTCGTCTTCGCCTCCCTGGTGGGGTTCGTGCTGTGCATGGTGGCCGTGATCGCCCTCCTGTTCATCATCGTGCGCTGGGCGCTGTTTGGCGACCCGGTGAGCGGCTGGCCCTCCCTCGCTTGCATGATCATCTTCATCGGGGGAGTCCAGCTCCTGTTCTTGGGCGTCCTCGGCCAGTACCTTGCCAACACCTACAACGAGAGCAAGAGGCGACCCA
>JAGAWD010000141.1 GCA_017941585.1 Olsenella sp.
CAACACGGACAGGGGCTTCGAGAAGCTCCTCGAACGGCTGAAGAAGGCCGGCGTGGAGCCAGGAGGGAGCCTTTCCGGCATGGAGGCGACGGGCCATTACTGGATAGCCCTGTTCGACTTCATGACCTCGCATGGCTACGACGTGGCGGTCATCAACCCGATCCAGTCCGACGCGTTCCGCGACGTGTGGACGGTGCGCAAGGTCAAGACCGACGCGATTGACGCGGCGATGATAGCCGACCTGGTGCGCTACAAGCGCTACGAGCCCTCGGCGCTGGGCGAAGAGGCGACCGACGAGCTGCGCAGCCTGGCGCGCTACCGCATGTCGCTCGTCGAGCGGTCCACGATGCTCAAGAACCGCGCCACGGCTATCCTCGACCGGGTCTTCCCCGAACTCGACGGCCTGTTCAGCGGATCATTCGGGCCGACGCAGCGCGCCCTTCTCGAGCACTGCTCCACTCCCAGCCAGGTGCTCTCGACCAACGTCCGCACGCTCGAGCGCATCCTGAGGGAGGCCTCCGGGGGCAAGTGCGGCCGCGAGAAGGCTGAGAAGCTCAAGGCCGCAGCGAGGAGCTCGGTCGGCGTCGGGTTCGGATCGAGGACCCTCGCCTTCGAGATCAGGCTGCTCATGGAGGAGCTCGACTTCGTCCGCGGCCAAATCGACGAGGTCGACGGGGAGCTCGCCCGCCTGCTCGACGAGACCGACGGCAGATGGCTGCTCACCGTGCCCGGCATAGGGCTCGTGCTCGCCGCGACGATAGCGGGCGAGATCGGCGACGCCAACCGCTTCGACGACGCGCATCAGCTTATGGCATACGCCGGGATGGACCCCACGAAGAGCGAGTCCGGCGAGACCGTGGCCTCCGACGGCAACATGTCCAAGCGCGGGCCGGCCGCCCTCAGGTGGGCCTTCATGCAGGCGGCGGATTCCGCCCGCAAGTACGACCCGTACTTCGGCGACTACTACGCCAAGAAGAAAGGCGAGGACAAGAAGCATCATTACGTCGCCCTGTCGGGCGTCGCGCGCAAGCTCATGGGCGTGAGCCTGGCCCTTATGAAGGAGCAGAGGCCCTACGAGCCCACGCCTCCCAAGCATCATCTGCCCGGGCATCTCCAGGAGGCCGCCAAGTAGCTCCCCTCGCATCCAAAACACGATCACGCCCCGTCTGGGGCGCGCGTCAGCATGCCCGCTCTTTATCCCATATTCACTTCTCAAGGTTCCTATCAAAAATCTCGGGTTTGCCCCTTGACTTTAAATAGCAGGTCTTTCTAGCACAGCGGGAACCTCCCCCGCCTATGACCATTTCATTGTACCAGTTCGCGTATACGTACAGGCGCAAATGCTATAGTCCAGGATATCAAAAAGCCCGCAAGCGTTCCCAAGTGGCATCTCTCTGGGCCTCGATGCTGCGGATCTCGTCATCGTCGAGTGCTTTGAAGCGGCTCTGACGGCGAAGGTAGTGCTCGACGCTGCCCCACTTGGCACCATCGGCCTCGAACTCCCCCGGGTCGCGGTTGACGGTGAACGCCCCGTCCTCGAACTCGGCCAGGTACCACAATCCG
>JAGAWD010000142.1 GCA_017941585.1 Olsenella sp.
CCGTGCAAGGGAGGCTGGTGCGCGCGACTGGACGCGCTGCGCACTGTGGGAGTGACTGCCCCACGGCAGGAGGCGGACCTGGCGCGTGCCGCCAGCGGGGCGCTCTCGTCGCTTGGCAAGAGAGGAGGTATCGGATGTGGGAGTTGATGCAGCAGCTCAGAAGGCTCTTCGAGAGCACGCAGCTTACCACGGACGAGGTTGCGAAGGCCCTGTCGGAGCAGACGGGCAGGCCCATCCACGGAGCGGAGATCCGCAAGGCCATGAACAAGGACGGCGCGCTGACCCGCAAGGAGCGGGACGTGACGATCCTGGCCCACAAGTACCTGACCAAGGAGCAGGAGCGCCAGAACCGGGAGATCCAGACGGCCATCAGGCGCGCCGCGAGCGCCCTGGGGGAAACCGAGAGCTGACGGGCCGAGACCTCTACCTGGGGCTACCCGAGGAGGCCCGGTTCACGTTCGCCTCGAAGCTCTGGGGCATGTACCGAAGGGGGCACCCCCTGCTGCAACAGGAGATGCCCGAAAAGGAAGCGCTTGCTACCGCGCTATGACAAGGATTCTATCCGAATCCGGATGGGAGGTCCCATGGGACGCGAGGACGTCTTCAACTGGGAGAACCTGAAGGCCCTTCTGGCCTTGCTGTTCATCCTCGCGGCGTTCGCCTTCGCAGGCACCCTCGACCACGAGGAGGACGTGCGCCACGCACAGTGGATGGCCGAACTTGAGGAAGAAGGGGCATGGGTGATGTGGTGATGGGCTACGAGAAGACCGCAGGCCTCGTCGAGAGCACCGAGACGCTGTACGTGGACGTCCCCGAGGACGTCGAGATGCCCCGTTCGGTCGTGGTCCGCAAGCGCGGCATGACCCGCATCTACTACCGGCCCCGCAAGACGCGGGTGGTCGACGTCACCGAGGTGCCCGACGACCACGGCATGGACGTGCTCGCCCTCAGCTGCGGGCACACGTGCGTCCGCGACGCCTTCCACATCGGGAGGTTCTGCCGCGAGTGCGGCGCGCAAATGGTCGCCGAATGAGGGCCGAGGAGTTCATGAGGCGCTTCCTGCGCGCCACGCCATACGAGCGCTGGCTCATGTGGCTGTTGGTGAACCGCATCGCCGACATCGACAGGAGGCATCGTGATCGAGCTGTATGACCACCAGAGGACCGCGCTCAACCTGCTCAGGCTGAACGACGGTTTCGCCCTGTTCATGGAGCAGGGCACGGGCAAGACCTTCCCGGTGCTCTTTCGCATGGCCGAGCTTGCCGGGCAGGGACGGATCGAGTCGGCGCTGATCGTCGCGCCGAAGGCGGTCTGCGAGTCGTGGAGGGACAAGATCCGCCTGCTCTCCGACGCGCAGCGGGAGCAGCTCGCGTGCATAGAGCTGAGGATCGTCTCGTACGACATGGTCTGGCGCCGCACGGAGTACGTCGATGCGGTCTGGGACATGGTGGTGCTCGACGAGAGCCACTACGTCAAGTCCCCGAGCGCCAAGCGGACCAAGGCCTGCCAGAAGATCTGCTCGATGGCCTACTACCGCTACATCCTCACGGGGACGCCGACGAGCAACGGGCAGCTGTGCAACCTCTGGTCGCAGCTCTCGTGCGTGGACCCCACCGTCGTGCGCGGGCACGTCTATCCGAAGTGCCTCGGCGGCGACTCCTACTACAAGTGGATCGAGCGGGTCGCCTACATGGACCCGTGGCACAAGCCGTACAAGTACAAGGACGTCGCGGCGCTTCAGGACGTCATGGGCGACTGGTCCTACCGCATCACCAAGGACGAGTGCCTGGACCTTCCCGAGCGCCTGCCAGACGTGATCCTGCACTGCGACCTCCCCAGCAGAACCAAGAAGGCCTACCGCGAGATGGCGAGGCACTCGGCGATAGTCGAGCTTGACACCCTCGCTGGCAACTCGCTGACCCGCTCGCTCCGCCTCAGGCAGCTCGCGTCGGGCTTCCTCGACACGGAGAACGGGGAGCGCGTCGAGTACCCCAACCCAAAGCTGGTCGCGCTTCGCGGCCTGCTGACGGACTGGGAGGGCAAGGTCGTCGTGTTCTGCGACTTCCGACACAGCATCGACGCCGTGAGCGGCCTTCTCGACGAGATGGGGATGGATCACGTCATCCTCGACGGCAGGCAGCAGGACAAGGGCGTCTGGCGTCGGTTCCAGGAGGACCCAGAGGTCAGGGCGATCATCTGCCAGTACCAGAGCGGCAGCGCGGGCATCGACCTGTACGCAGCCGACACCATCGTGTTCTTCGAGCCGTCCCTCAGCTCCAACCTCACGGAGCAGGCAAGGGACCGCATCCACCGAATCGGGCAGCGTCACGCGTGCAGCTACTACTGGCTGCTCGTGGGCGGAACCATCGAGCACGCCATCTACAAGGCGCTCCTCGGCTACGCCGACTTCTCCGACGCGCTCTTTACCAGATACATCGAGACCTATTGCAGGAGGGAGAGGCTTCTGTAATGAACGTGAAACTGATCAAGGCAATGCAGCGGTGCTGCGCCGCTGCCGACGGCGGTAGGCTCGGACAGCCCACGCTCGTGCACGGCGAGCTTTGCGCGACAGACAAGATCGTCGCCGTCCGCTACCGCGAGAGCAACTGGGACCGCGACCAGATGCCGCGCGTGCCGTGGCAGCTCTGGGCGCACGAGATCGAGGTGGAGGGCATCAAGCCCAGCACCGAGATAGGCGTGTCGCCCGAGGGCTTCGTCATCCCCAAGGGGAAGAGCCACGGGTACCCCGACCACGAGTATCCGGACCTCGCCAACCTGTGGGAGACGCTCCTGCGCAACCCCAACGACTGGCAGCTCGACTACGACCCCAAGCAGGTGAGAAGGGTCCTGGCAGTGTTCGAGGCCGCTGGCGCCAACGTCTCGTTCCGCGACACCGGTTCGGTGCTCCACATGAGAGGCTGGAACAACAAGACCCTCGCGAGCGTCGAGGCGCTCGTCTCCGGGTGCCGCCGATGAGCGCCGAGAGGCCCAAGAGGCCTAAGCCCATGACGAACGAGGAGTTCTTCTTCGGCGGCACCGGAGGGAGCCACCGCTTCAAGGAGTTCGCCGACAACGTCAGCTGCGGCAGGTGCCTCGCCGAGCAGGAGTGCGACCGAAACCCGCGTGCCTACAAGTATCCGGGCAGCTGGCAGTGCAGCTCCTCCAAGAGGCGCTGGCTCCGCCTGCGCGCGAAGCTCGGACCGGAGCAGGCGAAGTGGAGGGAGGGCAGATGCGGAACCCTCTGACATGCCCCCACGCCACAGAGAGGCGCGTCGACTCGCACGTGCTGTGCGACCTCAGGGAGACCCCGACGTGGGTGACCTGCCAGACGAGCCTCTGCGGCGAGCCTCCCGCGTGCGCCTTCATCGACAATACGATTTCCTCGCTTGTCCACGTAGATGGAACCGTCAACGTTGGTGTTCAAAATGATTTTTAGTTTCTTGCCTGCAGGGGCGCCCGGAGTAGA
>JAGAWD010000143.1 GCA_017941585.1 Olsenella sp.
CCTGAGATTGCCGCAATTCGCGACCAGAACGCTCGGCGCGCTGGTAGGCGTCGACAATGGCCGCCACGAGCGAGTGGCGGACTATGTCGGCGGCGTCGAGCTCGACGAAGGCGATGTCGCCCACGTCCGCCAGCACGCGCCTCGCGACCTCGATGCCGCTCTCACCCAGGAGGTCGCGCTGCGTGCTGTCGCCCGTGATCACGAACTTCGAGTTGAACCCGAGGCGCGTGAGGAACATCTTCATCTGGTCGGGCGTCGTGTTCTGCGCCTCGTCGAGGATGACGAAGGCGTCGTTCATGGTGCGGCCGCGCATGAACGCGAGCGGTGCTATCTCGATCACGCCCTGCTCGATGAGGGCGTTTCCTCGCTCCGCGTCGACCATGTCGAACAGTGCGTCGTAGAGCGGTCGCATGTACGGGTCCAGCTTCTCCTCAAGAGTGCCCGGGAGGTACCCGAGGGACTCTCCGGCCTCGACCACGGGTCGCGCGAGCACGATGCGCGCGATCTCGCGGCGCTTGAGGGCCGACACGGCCATCGCCATGGCGAGGTAGGTCTTGCCAGTGCCGGCGGGACCCAGCCCGAAGGTGATCGTGTTGTCCGAAATGGCCTTGACGTAGCGCGCCTGCCCCTCCGTCTTTGGCCTGATGGTACGGCCCCTGTACGTGAGGAGAACGCCCCCGGACGAGCCAATGCCGTCCGCGGCGCCCCGTGCCACCTGCCCGACGAGGAGGTCGACGTCGTCCACGCCCGGGACGTCGCCGGCCTCGACGAGGCGAATGAGACGTGAGAAGACCGAGACGACCTGGTCGACCTGGTCGGCGGGGCCCACCACCGTGACCTGGTTGCCGCGCACGGTTATCATCGCGTCGAAGGCATCCTCGATTCGCCTCAGAAGTCCGTCCGATGGACCCATCAGGCGCGTCGGGTCTACGGAATCGGGAATGGTCAAGCGGATGTGCGTAGGCTCCATGCTCCTCCAAGGTAGTGACAGGCGCACCGCCTGCAACCCTCCCGGATAGCGGTGCCTCTTAACCCCATGATAGACCTTTGCGCAAGACTAGGGCACGAGGGCGACGAGGGTGCCGTCCCCCATAACGGATGAGACCCTTACGCGCACGAGCGAGTCGACGGGAACCGACGGGTCGAGGCGGACGTCGAAGAGGCCTCCCGTCACCGCGCGGCCCGGATACTGCACGAGGGCGAGTTCGTCTCGTCCGACGAGCGCGGCGGCCTGCGCGTGGCGCATCTCGCCAGCAAGGCGGCGCATGCGGCGAGACCGCTCGGCCATAACGCGCGGATCGACTTGTCCCCCGGCCGCGGCGGCCGGCGTGCCCGGACGCCTGGAGTAGCGAAAGACGTGCATCTTGGCGAAGTCCATCTCCCGGCAGAAGGCGAGCGACTCCTCGAAGTCCGCGTCGGTCTCCCCCGGGAAGCCGACGATGAGGTCGGTTCCGAGGGCGAGGTCGGGCAGGGCCTCCCGCGCGCGCACAACGACGGAGCGAAAGAGAGCGGTGTCGTAGACGCGCCCCATGCGCGCGAGCGTGCGGTCGGAACCCGACTGGAGGCAAACGTGCAGGAAGGGCGCGATCCTCTCTCCGTGGCGCGCCATCGCGTCGAGAAGCTCGTCGGTGACGTCAGGGGGCTCGATCGAGGAGAGCCTCACCCGCTCCACCCCAGTCTCGCGCATGATGAGGTCGAGCAGCCCCGGCAGGGCGATGGGATCTCCAGGGTGAGTTTGTCCGCTGAACCGGCCGAGGTTGATGCCGGTGAGGACAACCTCGTGCGCGCCGCGCGAGACGGCCGCCCTCACAGAGTCGATCACCTCGGGCACTGGCATCGACCTCGAGGGCCCGCGCGCCTTCCAGACGATGCAGTAGGTGCAACGGTTGTCACAACCGTCCTGGATCTTGATGCCGGGCCGAGTTCGCCCGGTGGGCGTCGGAGAAGACGGGGTCCCGCCGTCACGGGGCGCGGCGAGGTCATGCACGCCCAGCTCGGAAAGGACCGTTCTCGCTACGGCAGACTTGTCCCTCACCACGATAACGTTCGCGGCGACGGAGGAGATCTCCTCCTCGAAAAGGTTGGCGACGCATCCCGTGGCGATGACTACGGGCGCCTGTGGGAGGGCGGCCGCGTGGCGCACGGCCTTGCGGGTCTTGGCCTCGGCCTCCCCCGTCACGGCGCAGGTGTTGATTACGATGGCTTCGGCGTCGGCCTCTCCCACGATCTCGCACGACGCGCGTTCGAGCTCAGCGGCGATGACGTCAGCCTCGACCCGGTTCACCCTGCAGCCGAGATTGACGAAGGCCACCTTGGCCACGCTCACCTCGAACCGCCGTGCCTCTTGCGGCCATGCGGCCTGAACTTGGTCTTCTTCGTAGATGCTGCGGTTCGGTCCGTCTGCGCAGCGGCTCGCGACGCAACGATGTCGCGGATGCGGTCGAGATCGTCCTCGGAGAGATCCTCGGGCGAGACGACCCTGACCACCGCGATGAGGTTGCCTCGGGCGCTCGATCCAAGGCGCGGCATGCCGCGACCCTCGACCGTGACCTGCTGGCCCCAGGAGCAACCGGCCGGAACCTCGACCGTGACCTCCTCGCCGGAGAGGATGCCGTCCAGGGTGACCGTCTTGCCGACGATGGCCTCGAGCGAGTCGACCGTCACCTCGCAGAAGAGGTCGTCACCCTGGCGCTCGAACATCTCGTCGGGCTCAACGTCGATGCGCACGACGAGGTCGCCGGCAGAGTCGCCGCGCACGCCCGCCTCGCCCTTGCCTGCAAGCGAAATAGACTGTCCCGAGTGGATGCCAGCGGGAATCTCCACCTCGACGGTCTCGCGCGAGGGGGTTCGTCCCTGGCCCTCGCAGGTCTCGCAGGGCTTGTCGACGACTTTGCCAGATCCTCCGCACTCCGGGCAGACGGACTGCGACTGCATCTGGCCGAAGATGGTGCGCTGCACCTCGACGACGCGGCCCGTGCCGTTGCAACGCTTGCAGGTGGTCTCGTGTCCTCCCTCGGCGACTCCCGACCCGCCGCAGTCGTCACAGGGGGCAAGGCGGTCGTATGCCAGGGTCTTCGTGCAGCCCGAGGCCGCCTCCGCCAGCGTGATGCGAAGCGTGATGCCCATGTCGCGCCCGCGAGTGCGCGCGGGACGTGACTGCGCGCCGCGCCCTCCGCCGCCGAAGAAGGAGTCGAAGATATCGTTGATGCCGAAGCCGCCACCGAAGATATCGGACATGTCGACGTAGTCGGCACCAAACCCGCCCGGGCCCTCGGCCGTGCCGTAGCGGTCGTAGTTAGCGCGCTTCCTCTCGTCAGAGAGAACGGAGTAGGCCTCGTTGACCTCCTTGAAGCGCTCCTCGGCATCGGGGGCCTTGTTGACGTCCGGGTGAAGCGTGCGCGCAAGCTTGAGGAAGGCGCGCTTGATTGTCTTTGCGTCGGCGTCTCTGTCTACGCCGAGAACCTCGTAGTAGTCACGATTCGAAGCCACTCTAACCAATCTCCTGAACAAACTCGACTATTCAGACGCGGCGATCGGAGCCGCAGTGCATTGAGAAAACGAAAACGCCTAGCCCCTGAGCGAGGTGCCGGTGTATCCAGACCTGCCCAGAGACGAACCGCACGAGAACATGGAAACCATCACGAGCGCGATGAACAACCCCGAGACGAAGCCGTTGACGAAGGCGGTGCCCGCATTTTTCCACCAGCGGGAGCTGCGGCCGAGCCCCCCTCCCCGCACGATCATGAAGACGCCGAACGCGAACATGATCACGACGTATACGAGCATGGCCGGAAGCACGCCCGCCAGGGCCCCGAACACCACGAACGGGGCATCGAAGCCAAGGAGCCTGAACCCGAACGACTGGTATGCGTTGACCTGCTCGGACGGGACGCGGACGCGACAGACGAAGTCTCCCGTGCTCGAGCCGTTGGTGCCGGCGTTGCCCATTCCCTTGACGCGAATCTCGTCGCCGTCATGCGATCCCGCCGGGATGTCGACGACCAGCTCGCTTGCGGAGAGCACGCGACCGGATCCGCCGCAACTCTCGCAGGGGTTTGCCACCACCTTGCCGGTTCCCTCGCACTCGGGACAGCTCATCTCCATCACGCCAAAGCCGAAGATGCCACTGAGATCCACGTTGATGTGACCGCGACCGCCGCAGGTCGGGCAGGTCTCCGCATGGTCGGCCTCAACCGAGCCCTTGCCGTGGCACGCCTCGCATGCGACGTAGCGCTGGTAGGTGACGCCACGCTTGGCGCCTGCCTTGGCGGCGTCGTCGTCCAGCGTGACGTCCATGACGACGTCCGAACCCGCCACGGGGTTGTAGGAGCGAGAGCGCGTCGCGCCCCGCGAGCCAAAGGGCGATCCCCCAAACGGAAAGCCCCAGCCGAAGGGCGACCCGCCGGCAAAGGGGTCTCCCCGCCCGGATGTTCCGCCATAGGAGCCGGCGGCGGCAAAGGGCGACCCGGAGCGCATCGCGTCGTAGCGCCTGCGCTTGGCATCGTCGGAAAGGACCGCGTACGCCTCCGATACCTCCTTGAACTTCTCCTCCGCGTCTGGGGCCTTGTTGACGTCGGGATGGAGCTTGCGGGCCTTCTGCTGGAAGGCCTTGCGGATCTCATCCGTCGACGCTCCCTCGTCAACGCCGAGAATGGCGTAATAGTCCTTTTCGTTCATCGATGCCATCGAGCGGCTCCTGTTCAGGTTGCATAGTCAGGTGAGCCCATCCTATCGAGTTCA
>JAGAWD010000001.1 GCA_017941585.1 Olsenella sp.
AGACCCCATAGTATCGCCTCTTCTCGTCGGGTGCCCGGCGGTTTGGTCAGGCTGCATCGCGCCATTGAGAGCGGGTTAGTGGAGCAGTGTCTTGGTGCCAGGCGGGGCGGGGGTGTCCGCCGATGCGTCAGCCTTCTTGTTTTGAAATTGCATCGAGTGAACGATTGTCCAAGGTCGACAGCCAGATCTGCCCGCGAGTGCCGATCGTGAGGATTCGTCAGCGCAAAATAGCCCCGCGTGTACACTCGAGTGTACACGCGGGGCCAATCTGCGCTGAGATACACCGGGGCAATGTACGCGCGAGGCCATCTCAGGTAGCCGCCGAAACCGTCGCAGGGCAAAATAATTTCCCAACTGAACAATATTTTGCTGTTTAGGTGGCGATAATAGAACACAGTGCGCCTAGTGCGTAAGGTCGTTCGTTTTGTAGGAGGAAAGCATGGCTAATCGTTTCGTTCTCAACAACATCTCGTACCATGGCTCCGGCGCCATCAACGAGATCGCCGGCGAGATCCAGCGTCGCGGCTACAAGAAGGCCTTCGTCTGCTCCGATCCCGACCTGGTGAAGTTTGGCGTCACGGCAAAGGTGACCGATCTTCTCGACGAGGCGGGCATCGCCTGGAGCCTCTACTCCGAGATCAAGCCTAACCCCACGATCAAGAACGTGCAGGACGGCGTTGCCGCGTTCAAGGAGTCCGGCGCGGACATGATCGTCACCATCGGTGGCGGTTCCTCCATGGACACCGCCAAGGCCATCGGCATCATCGTCGAGAACCCCGAGTTCGAAGACGTCGTCTCCCTCGAGGGCGTGGCCGACACCAAGAACCATGCCACGTTCACGATTGCCGTTCCCACCACCGCCGGTACCGCGGCCGAGGTCACGATCAACTACGTCATCACCGACCCCGACAAGGTCCGCAAGTTCGTCTGCGTCGACACGAACGACATCCCCGACGTCGCCATCGTCGACCCCGACATGATGGCCTCCATGCCCGCCGGCCTCACCGCCGCCACCGGCATGGACGCGCTCACCCACGCGATCGAGGGCTATACCACCCGTGGCGCCTGGGAGCTCTCCGACATGTTCCACTACAAGGCCATCCAGCTCATCTCGGATAACCTGCGCGACGCGTACGCCGAGGCGAAGAGCGGCGAGCCCGCCTCTGGCCGCGAGGGCATGGCACTCGGCCAGTACGTTGCCGGCATGGGCTTCTCCAACGTGGGCCTTGGCATCGATCACGCCATGGCGCACACGCTCTCCGCGCACTACGACACCCCGCACGGCGTCGCCTGCGCGATGCTCCTCCCGATTGCCATGGAGTTCAACAAGCCCGTCGTCGCGAAGCGCCTGGCCGAGGTCGCCCGCGCCATGGGTGTCGACACCACTGGCATGAGCGAGGAGGAGGCCGCCGACGCCGCAATCGCCGCCGTGAAGCAGCTCTCCGCCGACGTCAACATCCCCGCCACTTGCGACGGTCTGGTCGAGGCCGACCTCGAGCAGCTCGCGACCGACGCGCTCAACGACGCCTGCTACCCGGGCAACCCGCGCGAGGCCACGCACGAGCAGGTCGTGGAGCTCTTCCGCAAGATCATGGCGTAGGCTCGCCTGCAAAGGCCTGCCCACATAGCAGCGTGCCGGCCTGTGCCTGCGTTGCCCGCCAGAGGAAAGGGGCCGGGGAATCGTTCCTCGGCCCCTTCGTTTTGGATGCAAACGATGGGGTAGAAGCGAGGCGCCGTATCCGCCCGCTCCGACAGCGAGCGAAGGGAGAGTCGCATGGCAACGATGAGGGACTATCTTACGTGGCGAGGGGACCTGGCTTTCGCCGAGAGGCCGTTCAACGACGTTGACGCGCTGATTCTGGCGACCCTCTCGTATCTCGACTTTGGGGGGATCGTCCCCTCGCCATCGGCGTCGCGCCAGGACGGTGCGGAAGGCGCGATCGGTTTTCCGACGATCCGAGGGGCCTGCACGGCCCTGCTCGAGAAAGCATCGGGTGACCTCGCCCCGTTCGTGAAGTCGATGGCAACGCTGGACGAGGAACTCGTTCACCTGATCGGCTCATCCGAGCGTTTTGGACCCCTCGTCCTGCATGACTATGTCGACTTCGTAGAAGAGGGGAGCTCGCTTCAGTTTTCGGCCGTCCGGGTCGGCCTTGGCGAGGGAGGCCCAGCTGACGAGTACGTCTCGTTTCGCGGGACCGACCTCAGCCTGACGGGGTGGCGGGAGGATCTCATGCTGAGCTTCACGGTGACCCGCGCGCAGGAGATGGCCTACGAGTACCTGACGGAGGTCCTCGGTGAGGGTTCTAGCGCGATCGTGGGCGGACACTCGAAGGGCGGCAACCTGGCGGCTTACTCTGTGGCAGATCGGGAGGCCCGCAAGCTCAAGAACGTGATTCGCGTCTACAGCTTTGACGGCCCCGGCATGGACAGGTCGGTCCACCCAGGCGGGGTTAGCGAGGCCATGGGGGAGCGGTTCTGCCGCATACAGCCCGAATTCAGCGTTGTCGGGGAGATCTTCGACCGGAAGGAGACGCCTCGAACCTATGTTAAGAGCACGGCGGACGCGCTGATGCAGCACGACCCGACGTCGTGGGAGGTGGGAATCTCGGGCTTCGTCTGCGCGGACGCCATCGACGAGAGCGCTTCCCTTCTCAACAAGATTCTCGCCACGTGGCTTGACGGTATCGAGATGGAGGACCGCGCCGCGTTTACGCGGGAGCTGTTCGACATCCTCTCTGCAGGCGGCGCCACCGACCTCAGCGAGCTCACCAAGGTCGACAACATGCAGCGCGTGTTTGCGGCGGCGGCGGGTGCAAGTGATGAGATGAAGGCCCTTCTGGGCAGGTTCGCGGAGGTGGGGGCGGACTATGCCCGAAGGGCCGCCGGTGATGCGTATGGCAAGGCAATCGCGGGCATGCAGGACTCTGCCGTAAGGGGCGCCCGCGACCTGGTCGACGTCGCGTCGCGCAAGGTGAGGAGTGGCACCTCGGATCTTGTGGCGGCCTGGTCTGACTTCGTCGACTCCCTGGGGAGGGGGTAGGTGCGCTTGGGGCCCGCCTCTCGAGCGCCTCGGGACCTGCCAGCCACAGGATCTAGTTTTCGTCGAGGCCAATCACCGCGCTGACGATCATGCTGACGAGAGAGATGACGATGGCGCCCAGAAGCGCGGAGCCGAACGAGTCGATGGCGATGCCCGCCGCGAGGATGTTTCTCGAGAGCCAGCTCGCGAGTTCGAGCATGAACGCGTTTATCACAAGGTAGAAGAAGCCCAGTGTAACGACGCCGATGGGAAGCGACAGCGCCTTGATGACTGGCTTTATGGTGGCGTTTACGAGGGCGAGCACGAGTGCGCACATGATGGGTCCAAAGTAGGTCCCGCCAACGGGAGTGATGCCTGGCACGAGGGCGATCGCCGCCATCGTCGCGATGCTCGTTGCAAACCAACTGCCGATGAAAGCCATGGGCGCCTCCTGGGGTCAGGGCGCCGCGCCATGCGCGGAGATGGGGCGCGGATACCACCGGGTCGAACGTCACGTAACTGTAACACAAGGTCGCGCCCCGCCCGCGAGCATGCTTTAATGCAGTAAAGTGACCGCGTAAGCAGCGGCCTGCCCGCACGTCGCCAAGGGGTGAGCATGACAAACGGAAAGCATTGCTCTGACGCCGAGCTCGAGCGCCTGTACAGGGCGGTTTGCTCGCTCGAGGACGCCGGCGAGGCGGGCGCGTTTCTCGCCGACATCCTGAGCCCCAAGGAGATCGACGAGCTTGCCCAACGACTCGAGGTCGCGCGCATGCTCTCGGACGGGTCTTCCTATCTCGACGTCTCTGCGGCGACGGGCGCGTCCTCAACCACGGTGAGCCGCGTCTCCAAATGCCTGAATGGCACCGTCGGGGGCTATCGGCTCGTGCTTGGGCGCATGGCCGAGGCGGACGAATAGGGAGGCGAGCCTCGTGAGGGGCTTGCAAAACGGAGAATAATATTCGTCCGGCGCACGCGCTACCATGCTTGTGTGCGATTGCTAGGTGATGGGCCGCGTGGCCCGCCGGCCGCCAGCCTTCGCACGTCCTTGTGATTAGACGGGTATGAGCGAGGAGCCATATGTCTTTCAACATAGTGCGGAGTACTGACGAAGGGCTTTTGGGAAGCGAGGCGGAGGCCTCCGTGAGGCGAGCCTTGGCATCCTTTGGCCGCGCAACGGTCTTCGTCCCGAGCTACCAGATGCAGCTCGACGTCTCGCGCGAGATGGCCGATCGAGGCGGGCTCGCTCTGGGCGTGGGCGTCACGACGCCCGAGGCCTGGGCGACGGAACGGTGGGAGGTCTGGGGCGACGGCACGCGAGTCGTCGGTCCGCTCGTGCGTGCTTCCGCCATGCAGGGGGCGCTGCTGGAGGAGTCTCGCTTTGGCCGCTCCACGGTCTCCTACAACGCCGGCAC
>JAGAWD010000144.1 GCA_017941585.1 Olsenella sp.
ATACCTGCTGTCACGCTTTTCGCTCATTTCGTTGTATATGGTTTGCAATGCGCGGCATAGTTGCGGGGAATACTTTCTTATGTCCTCGTCCGAGAGCAGCGACTCGTCGTAGTCGTAGGGGAGCAGCCTTCGCCTTCCGAGAGACTTGGTAATGGCGTCGAGCCTATGCTTGATCTGTCTCAAACCATACGATATCTCTTCGCTGTCATTCGATTTGCGGATATCGGACAACCAAATCTGCTTGCTCCGGAGGGAGTTTTGGAGCATTGCGAGAGAGCCATAGTAGTACAGGAATCGTCCGTCTGTTGTTTTGGGTGCTGGCATGGGCATGCTATCCTTTCCTAGGAAATGGGCGCATCATTTATAGTACCCGTGCTCAAATACGGACAGAGAATTATCGAAGACCTGATGTCTAAATTGAACGTGTTTTCTGCTGCGGTGTATTGTGTCATTCGTTTACGATATGTGTGTGGTATTCTTTTCGTTTACAGTAGGCAGTTTCTTTTCGTGGTGTTCTAGGGAGGTCAAGTGGCTACTTCTGGAATAGGGCGCCCCGTCGTGCTCAACAAAGAGGGCGTAGAGGCCCTCAAGAAGATGCTGGAGAGGCGCGATCGTCTCGTGAAGCTCAACGGAAACCGTACTACCGAGAGGGACCTCACCAAGGTGAAGACGCTTTCTCAGGTGAGGTAGCTTTACATGTCTCAGATGCGGGAGCTATGCCTTTATAGGCTTTCCGAACTAATCGATATGTTTGATGAAGGCGCGTCACCGCTCTTGGATGGGCTGCGCGCCTTCTCTTGCCGCAATGCCGCTGCATGTGAAGGCGATGCGACCAAGGATGCGAATGATCCAAATCTGTATCTCCGCAGCTATGCACTTGAGGATGAGCAGTATCTTAGGTGCGTAACCTATCTCGTTTTGGACTTCGAGAGCCTCAACGAGGGCCGTGTCGAGATCATAGGGTACTTTACCCTCAGCCTTGGACAGTTCGACTCGACCGTCCTTCCCGATGAGGTGAGAGCCATGCTTCTCGGCAGTGACGCGAGTCGTCTCGCCGGCAAGTACGTCCCCGCATACCTCATCGCGCAGCTCGCGTGCAGCGAGTCCGTCTCTCACGAGGAGTTCAACGGCGCGTCCCTGCTTAACTTTGCGGAAAGCATGGTGAAGCGCGCGGCAGCGATTGCGGGCGGTAGCTTGATGTATCTAGAGTGTGGTGACGTACTCGTTCCCTATTACCAGAATCTGGGATATGTGGAGCTGAAGGAGTGGGGGCGTGACGGGCTGCTCCGCACGATGGTGAAGCTGATCCGCGTAGATGACTACGAGGATGACATGGCGTCCGTGTTCTGTTGAGGGCGAGACGCCTACCCTCATGAAAAGGCTAGGGCGATCGAATGAGCCCTTCCGGCTCGCTGGAACTGAAGCGATGGCCTAGATTCTCTCTCGTGTACTTCGCATTGTCCGGGTAAGTCGCGTCATATCTTGAGCTTATGTGGTCTCTGTGGGGCTGCACTTTGCGTCTGAGTTGGGAATCAGTTCGGGTGCCCTCACGTCGCAGCCGAGCGCTAGCGCCAGCGCAGCGATGCTCTTCAACGTCAGGTTCTGCCCGTTGAGCTTCTCCGAGAGCGTCGAGACGCTAAGGCCGAGCAGGTTCGAGAGGTCGGTAAGGGAGAGGTCCATCTTGTCGCATTGCTTGACGACCTGGTTTGCGAAGTCCATGGAGAGCTCGTATGCCAAAGCGTCGGGAGTGAGCTCGAACTCGAAGTCGTCTCCTAGCATCTGTGTGACATCATATTTGCGTGCCATTGTTACTCCTCCCGCGTAGCACCTCTTCGGAGCCTTGATGTTTCGGTTATAACCGAAAAATACACCATCCGTTGAACATTTTCAAAGAGCAATGAGAGACTATTGAACCGCACGTCGATCTTCAATGGCTCTTCACGAATGCCAAGCATGCCGCCTATAGGCGGCATAAGCCGACGTGAACGTCTATCCGCCGCGCAGTCGTGAGACAATCGCGCGGGAAAGACGTAAGCTCGGCGCTATTTCATTGTCAACTTCGAATAGAAATCTAGTGACGGATGGGCGATTACGTCTTATCATCTTCTAAGGCAAGCATCTATGCGCCTGCCACTGTTAAAGTGTCCCCCCTGGAGTACTCCCTCCTCCTTATCTTGGATGGGCGGAAGCAGGGGGGCTTTCTTATATCCCATCTGGCAGAAGACCGGGCCGACACCAAACAGGCACGTTGATGGTCTGCGCTCCTGCGTCGCGCGGGACCCGTCACCCGAGAACGAACCTCTTTGCGTAAAAGGTCAGAGTGCCTGAGCGCGAGGATGCACGTCGAGCGTTGCCGCGGTGCCAAAGCGAGCGTATCCGACGTACCTGGTTTCCACATGGCGAAAGGGGGCGCGGCCGTGGCCGCGCCCCCGGGGGAGGTTCTCGGTTGTGTCCGTGCCCGGCCCTAGTCGGAGTCGGTGGGCGGGTTCCTGCGGACGATGTCGCGGATCAGCCTGTAGATGCTCTTGATGATGCTGGTGCCGCCGCGGCCCTTGCCGCCCACGATCCCGTCGAGCTGGGCGTCGGTGAGCTCGATCGCCTCGTACTGGTTCGTCTTCGTGCTGGCCATGTCGTTCTCCTCTCGTCGTGGGGCCGTCTCCTGTCGTGGCCCTCGCTTGCTTCGATGCCCCTTGGTACGCGGGCGAGTGGAGGTCCGTCCTGGGCGCGCCGCGGGATGTGGAGGGAGTGTGTGCGGGTGGCGCATAAAGTCAAAGTGGTTGCCGTCCGGTCAGGGCTCCGTGTGTCCTGCGTTGCGGCTGAGGGTTGCCCGCCACGGTCGTATTGACTCTCTTCCGCAGCCAAATGGCATGAGGGTGGCATGCGTGCAAACTGCCATATCTACCTGCAGCTATGTACAAAATGAATAATTATTGTCCACCCATGGGTTTAGGGTGGTGCCGCATCGATACATCGGGCGCTCGCACGGAGCGCGTGCGCCCCTAGGGAAGGTGGGCGGCACATGGAGATGGTGGGTTCGTTGTTCTCGTATGAGGCCTTGGAAGAACGTGCGCCTTCGCGCATGAAGGTCGCTTTTGCGAGTCACGTCGAGTTCGGAGAGGTTGAGGAAGGAAGGGCTCTCTTCGACGGCTTCAAGACCATGAAAGCCATCACGTGGTCCTACGGCCTGAAGATGGTCGTACAGCAGATGCGAAAGTTCGAGCATGTCGAGCTTGTGTTCGGATGCTCGAACATGCTGGACCGTGACATCAAGCTTTCCGGTATCGCCGCGCTTGTCCACCAGGGGCAGGTGATAAAGGACCTGCAGGGCAAATACGGTAGGGAGATATCGGACCGCGTGGAGGCGGGGACGTGTGAGTTGTTCTTCGAGAGCACGGTGCAATCCCACCAGAAGCTCTACCTGCTTGCCAACGAGGATGAGGGGCGCTATCGCGTGTTGACGGGATCCGCCAACTTCTCCGAGAGGGCTTGGACGGGCGACCGCCAGAAGGAGGTCCTGATCTGCTGCGAAGGAAGGGAGGCCTACGATGCCTTTGAGCGCGAGCTGTACGAGCCCTTCAAGCGCACGTGCGCCACCCATGTTAAGGACCTAAAGGCCATTCTCGACGGAGCGGGGGAGAAGGGCTTTCCCACCGTGGAGGAGCTTCCCATCGTGCGGCCGAGAGACGGCCTGGTAATCATCGAGGAGTCCAAGGAGCCCGACCTGCACATATCCATGGCGGATTGCGCGCTGTACGGCGGGCTCGAGCAGGATGGGCAGAAGGCGCTCGAGTCCGCCCTTAAGTTCAGCGGCGGCAGGGCGGTCCTCGATACGCACGGCGTGGAGACGCTAAGGCTCGAGGGGGCGAGGATAGGGGAGGCCAAGGCCGAGGAGATGGCCGTCTGCCCCAAGCTAATCGTCAACGAGGAGGGTGACGCCTCCCTCAACGGGCGACGGCTCGAGCGCTCCGGCTATACGCATGATGCCAAGGTGGTCGTCGAATTCATCGAAAGCCTCGGCATCTTCTCCGGCGACACTGACGGATACAAGGAGGACGCGTGGAAGATCCTCTGCTGGTACTTTGCGACGCCCTTCTTTCCGAGGCTCAGGCGCGCGTGCCGCAGCGCCGAGAGGGACGGCAGGGTGTCCTCGCTGCCGATGTACATGATTCTCTTTGGCAGCTCCAACGCCGGCAAGACCGCCCTCATGCGCTTCCTTGGGAAGGCGATGTGCGGCGAGGAGGTTCGACAGCTTCCTGGCAACGCGTTCAGGGCGGGAAAGCCGGTAAAGGACGTAAAGGCGAACACGGTGCGAAAGCCTCGTCTAATGCAGATCAACCAGTGCGGACTTCCGGTGCTCTACGACGACGTGCCCAGCTCGGAGCTACAGGACACGGCGCTTCGCAAGCTGCTCATCGACTCGATGGAGGAGGACTACGACGAAAAATATCCAAGCTACCCCGCCGTCGTCGCCACATCCAACATCACCCCGGCGATGCCACGCGAGTTCAGGAAGCGCGCGCTGTTCTTCGAGTCGCGCGCATCTCTTCCGGCGCTGGACGCCATCGACAACGGGCACATTCCAAGCAAGCTCACGCGAGAGGTTGGGTCCGCGCTGTTCGCGGAGTATGCCGCGAGAATGGCGCCGGCCGTGGCCGAGATGGTGCGGGAGGAGAATATCGATGGGCTGGACGTGTACGAGGCGTCCTCGCGCATCCTGCTAGACCTATTTGGGGAGGCGGGGGAGTCACCGGACTGGGCATCGCCCCTCTCCAACAACGACTACTTTGGCGAGAGGGCCGAGTGCAGGCGCGCGACATCCCTCCTGGTCGACTACTTTAGGGCAAATCCCGATCACTTCGAGCGCAACAGGAGGGAGGGGAGGCTGATCGTGCGCTACGAGGCAAGCGACCGAAGCGCGCAAAAGCTCCTCAAGGAGGTCTCGACCTCCCTTCCCCCCAGATGTGAGCCAAGGTTCGTCACCGGTATGCTGACGTTGAACCTGAGAGAGACCGATGACATCTGCGACCACATGCTCAAGGTCAGGAAGGGGCTTCTGGACTGGCTTGCGGGATGATTGCTCGTGTCTGTCTTTCCGGCAGCGGAGGTCGCGTGGACCCTGCGGAGTAGACGCATGACGATGTGAGCATCCCTAAAACCCCGGCATAGTTTCTTCGCCCTTGGTTTTTTTCATCGGCAGATTACGAATAATGTCCTATAGAGCATTTATATGTACGTAAAAATGTCGTATACTGCATTAAATAGATGATTGGGGGGAGTAATGCGTCGATCGGCAATGCGGCAACTTTTGGAGTGGAAGGTCAGTCCCGATCGCAAGCCCCTTCTGCTCTTTGGGGCGCGCCAGGTGGGCAAGAGCTATCTCATCGAGCAGTTTGCCAAGGAAAACTACCAGAGCTATGCCTTGTTCAACCTAGAAGAGGACCCGCGCCTGCTGCAAGCCTTCGAGGGCAGCCTGGAGCCTGAGAACGTCATCTCCAACCTCAGCCAGATCGTCGGTACCCCGCTGGACATAAAGGACATGCTCTATGTCTTTGACGAGGTGCAGGTCTCAAATCGTGCCCTGACGGCTCTCAAGTACTTTCAGGAGCGCTCTTTCCCTCATCCCGTGATCGCGGCCGGGAGTCTCTTGGGCGTCGTCGTTAACCAGACGGATTACTCGCCACCCGTCGGCAAGGTGAACACGATGGTTCTCCACCCCATGACGTTCGATGAGTTTATGGTGGCGACGGGCCACGAGCTCATGCTCAACGCCATAAGGGACGCCTATGTCGAGAAGCATTCCTACCAGCTTCACGAGCAGGCGATGGACCTCTATAGGACATACCTTCTCGTGGGGGGCATGCCCGAGGCCGTCGACGTGTATGCGCGGACCGGCGATTTGCGGGCGGCGGAGCAGGTCCATCGGGATATCCTGAACCTCTATCTCGCCGACATGGCGAAGTACGTATCCAACCCAACGGATGTGGCGCGGGCTCGCGACGTGTGGAACAGCGTGCCGGGTCAGCTTGCAAAGGAAAACCGGAAATTCCAATACAAGCGGGTGCGCAGTGGGGGCAGGTCAAGTCAGTACGAGGGTGCCCTCTCGTGGCTCCTGTCGGCAGGGCTCATAACCAAGTGCGTGAGGGTCACGTCGGGTCAGGTGCCGCTACGTCTGCAGGAGGATGTCTCGGCGTTCAAGGTCTATGCCAACGATGTCGGTCTGTTGTCGACCATGTCCGGGATTCCTGCCTCGGCGCTTTTTGACGAGCGAGGTCGCGCCCTGCTTGACGCGGGTGGGCTTACGGAGAACTACGTGATCCAGCAGATGGTGGCGCGCGGGATTGAGCCCCGTTATTGGACGAGCGGGGGCCGCGCGGAGGTGGACCTCGTTGTGGAAGACGGCTCCGCCCTGGCGGTTCCCGTGGAGATAAAGTCCACGGAGAATGTGCGCTCGAAGAGTCTGGGGGTCTTTCGGGAAAAGTACGGTCCGGCGCGCTCCGTCAGGCTGTCTGCCCGCAACTTTGGCCCAGGCGAGGTCGAGAGCGTGCCGCTCTATGCGGCGGGCTGCCTTGCAGACGAACTCGTGTCGTTGCGCGACGGTGGTGTCGCGGGCGACCATGGACCTCGCGACTGAGTTTGAGCTGGTGTTGGTCCAGTAGGGCTGCGCGACGTAGTCCTGACGCAGGTAGTTGAGCACCGACCAGGGGTTGTAGGCGGCCTCGCCGCCGAAGGGGTA
>JAGAWD010000145.1 GCA_017941585.1 Olsenella sp.
ATCATGAGGTCAAGGAGCTTCTGGCTCTCTGTCTTGAACTTCTTCATGCGAAAACGACTTCCTCTCTTGGTATGGCCACCATGCCTCGGCGCGGCGCCCATGCGCCCATGCCGAGGCGGAATTCACGTATACCGAGATACCCCAAGACGTCTTCCCTATTCACGAGAAGTAAGAAAATCTATGCCATTGGCACTTAGGTTTTAGCTACGAGAGCTCCTCGGCGAGGTAGCGACCGGTGACGCTGTCGGAGAAGGCCGCCACCGACTCGGGCACGTCTGCCACGACGACGCGGCCGCCGTCCTCGCCGCCGCCCGGCCCCATGTCGATCACCCAGTCGGCGTTCGCGATCATGTCGAGGTCATGCTCGATCACGACGACCGTGGCACCGTTGTCGATCAGGCGCTGCAGGACGGAGAGGAGCGTCTCGACGTCGAGCGGGTGCAGGCCGATCGTGGGCTCGTCGAACACGAAGAGGGCGTCGTCCTGCCTGCGGCCGATCTCGCTCGCAAGCTTGAGGCGCTGCGCCTCCCCGCCCGAGAGCGCGGGCGTCGCCTCGCCGAGCGTGAGGTAGCCAAGGCCGAGGTCGGAGAGGGTCTGGAGCTTTGCGCGCACCTTTTTGAGCGAGGCGAGCCTGACCAGGGCCTCGTCGACCGTCATGCCCATGACCTCGGGAAGCGAGACGAGCCCGCCGTCCGCGCCGGAGGAGCCCCTGCCGGAGGCGTCCGCGCCGGCGACGCGCGCCGGGCGCCTGATATCCCACGCGCCCGGCGCATAGCGCGAGCCGCCGCAGTCGGGGCAGGGCACGTCCACGTCGGGCAGGAACTGCACGTCGAGCGAGATGGAGCCCGTACCGTCGCAGGTCGGGCAGCGAAGCGAGCCCGTGTTGTAGGAGAAGGCACCCATCTTGAGGCCGGCGGCCTTGGCGTCTTCCGTCGCGGCGAAGGCGCGGCGCAGGTCGTCGAGGACGCCCGAGTAGGTGGCCACGGTGGAGCGCACGTTGGCGCCGATGGGGGTCGCGTCGATGAGGTTCGCGCGACGGATGCCCCCGGCGTCGACGGCCACCACGTGGGAGGGCAGCCTGGTGCCCTCCGCCTCCGCCTTGAGCGCGGGTATGAGGCTTTCGAGAACGAGCGTCGTCTTGCCCGATCCCGAGACGCCGGTGACGGCGGTGAGCCGCCCGCGCGGGATGTCGATCGAGAGCGGCTTCACCGTGTGGATGGCGCCCGTCTCGAGGTGGATCGACCCCTGCTCGAAGACGTCGTCCGTGGTAGCACGGTCGCGCACGCGAACCTTCTGCCTGCCCGAGAGGAAGGGCGCGATGCGCGAGCTCGCGTTACTCGACACCTCCTCGACGCTCCCCTGCGCGATGATCGTTCCGCCCTCGGCGCCAGAGCCCGGCCCCACCTCTATGAGGTGGTCGGCATGGCGCAGCACGCGCACGTCGTGGTCGACGAGCACGACAGAGTTGCCGTCGTCGAGAAGGTCGTCCACCACGCCCAGGAGCCCGTCGACGTTCGAGGGGTGCAAGCCAATCGAGGGCTCGTCGAGCACGTAGAGAACGCCCGTGGTGCGGTTTCGCACCGAGCGCGCGAGTTGCACGCGCTGGCGCTCGCCCGTGGAGAGCGTCGCGCTCGCGCGGTCGAGCGAGAGGTAGCCGAGCCCCAGCTGCTGCAGGCGGCAGATGGGCTCCGACATCTCGCCCACGATGGCGCTCGCCATGGCTCGGACCTCGTCGGGAAGCGTCTCGGGCACGCGCCGCACCCACTCGGCCAGCTCGTCGAGGGTCTTCTCGGCGGCCTCGGGCAGGCTGATGCCGTCTATGGTGACCGAGCGCACGGCCTCGTTCACGCGCGTGCCACCGCAGGCGTGGCAGGTGCCCTGCCGCAGGTACTTCTCCACGCGCTTCATGCCCTTCTCGTCCTTCACCTTGGAGAGCGCGTTCTCCACGGTGCGGACCGCGCTGTAGTAGGTGAAGTCCATCTCGGCGAAGGTGTCGGTGCTCTTGGACTTGTAGAGGATGTGCTTCTTCTCGGCGGGGCCGAAGAAGACGATGTCCTTCTCCTCGGGAGTAAGGTCGCGGAAGGGTACGTCGAGCCGCACGCCCATCTCGCCGCAGACCTGCTTCATGAGGTCCCACATGAGGTTGCCCCAGGGCGCGACCGCACCCTCGTTTATGGTGAGCGAGTCGTCGGGCACGAGCGCATCGAGGTCGACCTGGCGCTCCACTCCCGTCCCCTGGCAGGTGGGACACGCCCCCTCGGAGTTGAAGGCCATCTGCTCCGCGCCGAGGCCATAGAACTCCGTGCCGCACTCGGGACAAACGAAGGGCGTCTCCAGAGCCACGTTCATCCCGGGCGCCACCCTGTGGCCGTTGGGACAGAGGTAGCTTCCCGCGCGCGAGAAGAGCAGGCGCAGGTGGTTGAGGAGCTCGGTGGAGGTGCCAAAAGTCGAGCGCACGCCGGGAATGCCCGGACGCTGACGTAGGGCGAGCGCCGCCGGGACGTGCAGGACCTCGTCCACGCGGGCCTTGCCCGCCTGGCCGATGCGCCGACGGGTGTAGGTGGAGAGCGCGTCCATGTAGCGGCGCGACCCCTCCGCGTAGAGCACGCCGAGGGCGAGGCTCGACTTGCCCGAGCCCGACACTCCCGCGATGCCCACGAGCTCGTTGAGCGGCACGTCCACATCGACGTTCTTGAGGTTGTGGACGCGCGCCCCGCGCACCTCTATCTTGTCTGGCGCTCTCCTGCCCATGCTCTCACCAATCCGTCTCTTCTCACCCACCGGCGCCTCATGCGGCGACGGTCCTCCCGTGCGGGGCGGGCCTCCCGTGCGGGGCGGGCCTCCCGTGCGGGGCGGGCCTCCCGTGCGGCAGTGCCCCGCAGGAGGGCGCCACCCGTTTCCGTCGTTGGAGGGATTCTAGCATCTGGGCACGATGTTGGGGCGACGCAAGTCCTCGGCAGTCATCCCGATGCGGGCGAGAAACGCGTGCCCGCCCACTATCGCCGTCCCGTAGTCGCGCGCCTTTCGGACCTTGCCGCTCTCGCGTCCCTCCAGGTCGACCAGCATGGTCACGCGCTTTGTAACGTTGTTGTGGAGCTTGGCGCCATGCTCGAGCGCGAGGATCTCGCAGTCTCGCTTAGGCAGCTCGTAGGTGTTCCCCGTAAAGCAGATGAGCTCGCCGTCGAGCTCGTGGGCGATGGGCGCGGCGTCAAGGTCGCGCACGTCGACGGAGCGCGAGGCGGCATCGCGAATGATGGCGAGGTAGCAATCGCTCGTCGCACGGGCATCCGCCCACGCACGATGGGCCAGCTCGTTCTCGATGCCGTAGTGGTGGCAGATGGCGGCAAGGTTCGCGGGTTTCCCCACGAGCTCGCGATAGAGAAGCATCGTGTCGAAGCTGCCGTTGTCGACGACGGAGGGTAGGCCCAACTCTGCCGCCACACGCCCTATGAGAACGTTATCGAACGACTTGATGTTCTGGCCGACGAGCGGGAGTTCCCCCACGAACTCGACAAAGGCGGCGTAAGCGTCGAGTATGCTCGGTGCCCCCTCGAGCATGGCTTCGCTGATGTGGTTCACGGCAAAGGCGCCGGGCTCGACGTGCGCCCCCGGGGGCAGCGCGACGAACGTGGAGAAGCGATCGTCCTCGTAGCCATCGAGGACGCGGACGGCGCCCATCTCGATCACGTGCGCGTCGCTGCCGAGCCCCGTCGTCTCGAGGTCATAGCACACATAGCTACGAGGAAGGCTAAACGCCTTGATGTTGCAGAACGAGCGTGATCTATATGCCATGCCGCACTCCTCACGTGGCCTCGAATGAGAAAGGATCGCCCACGCCTGGCTTGGGCGCGGGCGCAAGCGTACTTAAGGATATGCCACTTGCCCGCGTCAGGCGAACGCGCCTCCAACGAGAGCACTTGCAGTGGGCGCATGGCACGAAGAAAAGCGGCTCTTCGAAACTTCTGGTGGGTCGCCCAGCAGGGCCCCAGCGCAAATGGCCGGAGCGCACGATGGGGCAAGGCACCGGAGCACAAATTGGCCTCGAGTGGACGACTGGGCGGGGGGGCCGGAGCGCAAAAGTGGCTCGAGTGGACGATTGGGAGCGCAAAAGTGGCTCGAGTGGACGAACGGCGAATCCACTCGACGCCGATTTGCGCTCCAAGGAATCCACTCGAGGCCATTTTGCGCTCCGAGGGGGCCGGGGCGAATCCACTCGACGCCGATTTGCGCTCCACGGTCAGTAGCGAGGATCCTCTCGAAGGGGTTCTGCGCTCCGACACGTCGCACGACGGTTCGGTCGAAGTTGCCCTCCGCGCGGGCGCGGGAGAAAGCGCGCTACTCTGCTTCCAGGGAACCCTCCGCGGGAGCGTTGGAGCCAACGAGGCCCATCATGCGGCCGAACAGAAAGCGTACCAAGGGACCTGCATAGAAGATCTGCCAGCAGAACGCCATCGGGAAGTTGAGCGCCGTGGTCTGGAACCACATCGCCACAACCTGGTCGCCGGGGTTCTTGAAGAGGAGGGTCGCTACGAGGCTCATCAGGGGACACATGAGCAACACGGAGATGGACGAGATGGCGAGCACCATGTGGAAGCGAGGCTCGCGGTCAAGCTCGACGATACTCGCGGCGCCACGACCGGCAAGCCGGGACACGACGACAAGGTCGAGCACGAACGCGATGGGACCCATGATGGCCAGCTCCCTAACAGCCCCAACGAAGATCTCTGTGCTGAGACCTCCCATGGCAAGGGCCATGTTGTAGCAGATCATGGCGTAGACCATGACAATTACCATGAGAGCGGTAAATGCGACTTCCTGA
>JAGAWD010000146.1 GCA_017941585.1 Olsenella sp.
CTCGGCCTCCCTGGCGGCGCGCTCTGCCTCCGCACGTTCCTCGGCCTCCCTGGCGGCGCGCTCTGCCTCCGCACGTTCCTCGGCCTCCCTGGCGGCGCGCTCTGCCTCCGCACGTTCCTCGGCTTCCCTGGCGGCGCGCTCTGCGGCAACCTCTGCAGCGTGCCGGGTCTCAGCAATCAAGAGCTCCTCCTCGGCGCGACGGGCCTCCTCGCGGGCACGGCGCTCCTCCTCTTGCGCGCGAAGCTCGGCCTCGCGGGCACGGCGCTCCTCCTCGGCGCGACGGGCTTCCTCACGGGCACGACGCTCCTCCTCGGCGCGACGGGCCTCCTCTTGCGCACGAAGCTCGGCCTCGCGGGCACGGCGCTCCTCCTCTTCGCGAGCGAGGATTTTCGCCGCCTCGGCCTCAGCCGCTACACGAGCGGCCTCAATCTCCTGAAGGCGTTCGTCGATCTCCCGCTGGCGCTCTGCAAGGGCGATGTTGTACTGCTCGTTTAGGGCGGCCTCGATGTCGTTCTCCACCTCTCGCGCATAGCGGTTTGCGGGCCCTTCGCCCAAAGAAGCGACGAGACCACATAGCCCTTCGACAATCGCCTCGATATCGGGCTGCGGGTCTCCACCACCAGAGAAGGCCCAGTCGGCAACCCAGGCCGCACTCGACAGTGCGCCCACGGTAAGGACGTCATCCCTGCACGATAGCTGCACGTCAAACGCTCGCGGGTCGTCAGAAACGGGATAGGTCTTGCCAGAAGTAATGTCACCGGCAATGTTGGTCTGAGCAAGGAGCTCGACCGTCATGTGCTCGAGCAGATGCGCAACCTCAGTCGCCCCCATACAATCCCTGAATGTCTCCCCCGCATCGCCCAGGCACACGTGGTCGACGATGTGTGGCATCAGGTTGTAGATGCGCGTAGTTGCCTGCAGGTCATCGCTTGTCATAAGCGGCGCACCATCGGCAATGCGCACGCGCGCGGTCAGGTACTCGAGCCCAACCTCGACCTTCTGTATCTCAATGAGCTGTGCCATGGATCAACCTTCCACCTAGAGACACATGTCAGATGTCATTGTAGTAAAACTCTCGCGTGTGATGGCCCTCGGCACTGCTAGCGGCACGGTCGACGCGATGCCACCGCGCCGCCGAGACGTTAGCTCTCCTCGGAAGAGTCCCGATCACCGTCATCAGGCGCCTCGGGGTCAGGCGCCGTCACGCGCAGCAGGGCCACACGGCGACGTCGCATCGACTGAACTCGGAAGGTGTATCCCTCAACTTCGAAGACCTCACCCGGTTTGGGAAGACCATCGGCAATCTCGAGCACAAAGCCCGCTACCGTCTCATACTCCTCCCTATCCTCAATCGGCCAACCCAGCTCGATTGCATCATCGATGGAGAAGCGACCGTCCACCAGCCACTCGCGCTCCGAGAGCTGCGTAAGGTACTTGTTGTCGGGATCAAACTCGTCCTCGATCTCGCCGACGACCTCCTCGACGATGTCCTCCACGGTAATGACGCCTGCCGTACCGCCATACTCGTCCACGACGATAACCATCTGCTCGTGGCTCGTCTGCATCTCGGAGAGGAGCGGGATGATGTCCTTGGTATCGGGCACGAAGCTGGGGGTGCGCATGTAGCGCGAGATGGGCTTGCCGCTCGCGCCGTCGTCGACCATGGGGCCGATGAGGTCCTTGATGTGCGCGATGCCGACGATGCGGTCGACGTCACCGTGATAGATGGGGATGCGCGAGAACCCGGTGTCACGCATCACGTCGAGCACCTCGGAGAGGGTCGAGGTGTCCTCAAGCGCAGTCATGTCGACGCGCGGAATCATGACCTCGCGAGCGATGGCGTCACCGAGCTCGAAGATCTCGTGGATCATCGTCTTCTCTTCTTCGGTAAGCTCGGGGGAGTCGGTCACCATGTAGCGGATCTCGTCCTCCGACACGTCTTGGCGGTCCTCCGCGCTCTTGATGTTGAGCATCGTCGCGAGGGCGTCGGCGCTCGCCGAGGTAAACCAGACCAGTGGTTTCGCGAGCTTGGCGAACGCGCCTAGGGGCCCGGCCACGGACTTCGAGACCCGCTCGGCGTCCGCCATGGCGATGCGCTTTGGCACGAGCTCGCCCACCACGATGGAGACGTACGAGACGATCAGCGTAATGAGGACGGTGGCAAGGCCTCCGGCAAGGGACTTGTCCATGCCAAAGCCCGCGAGCCACGAGCCGAACGGCTCGGAGAGGCTTGTCGCAGCAAAGGCGGACGAGAAGAATCCGAGCAACGTGATGGCCACCTGAATCGCAGCGAGAAATCCCGAGGGGTTCTCGATGACCTTGACCGCCCTTGCGGCTCGCTTGTCCCCCTCTTCCGCCTCGTGGTCGAGCACGACCTTCTTGGCGACGGAAAGAGCCATCTCGGACATGGAGAAGTAACCGTTAACGATGGTGAGCAGAAGGGTGACGAAGATAGAGAGTGCTATGTCCATGCGCTGCTGCGCGACCTCCTAGGTCTTTTAGAGTTGTACTAGCAGATGATAGCAAAAGGCCACAGCTTGCCGCCATGCGCGGGGCTTGCCAAGCGCACCCTCCACCAATCCCATAGCTTACGCGCTCGTGTCCGGAGGCCCCGTCGGGACACGGATCGCGATTTCGGCGGGAAGTCGATCCTTGCCCAGCGAACCGCGGGGCCCTTGCCGCGTGAAACGTTCCCTCGTGTGACACAATGAGGGCGTCTTTGCACGAAACTCGCCTTCGTGCGACGTACTTTCAAGGCCGTGAGGCGGGCGGTCAATAAATCGTGCATAAAGACCGCCGTTCACCCAGTTGTCATTCAAGTTTTATTCACAACAAAAGTGAAACGAGTAATCTTAGCTTGATTTCACGTCGCACGAAGGCGAGTTTCGTGCAAGCAGGGCGCGGCTTCGTCGCACGAAGGCGAGTTTCATGCATCAATATCTGCACCAATGCCGTAGACCACCCGCTCAAACAGTTCTCTTCGCTGCACTTCCATAGCAGGCGATGGCTTGCCCCGCCTGATTCTTAGGTCTAACGCTATGGAATCCATCAGCTTGCACAGATGATCGTAGTCTTTTAGCTGCTCGTTCGTGATGCAATGCACGTGATGGCCAGCCTTCATGAGCGCCTCTCGCCTACGCGTGTCACGGGCGAGGTCTTGCGGCGCAAGGTGACGCTCGTCACTCTCGTACTCGAGCATTACGTCACCCGCTCTCTTCTCGCGCTTCCAGCGGAAGTCAGTCTTGATGGTTGGGCGACCCAACAGCTCGCGCGCCATTCCCGAGAGTCCAACCCGATCGTTTAGGAGAAAGCCATCGAGGCCGAAGCCACCCTTCCGACGTGGCAGCGCCATCAGAATCGCCAGATCAGTTTCTCGTGGCGATGCCGATCCGTCTGTCACATACGAAAAGGCCTCGTGTGCCCTTTTCGCCCCGCGGATGCCCAGCGCCATAGCGCTCCGTGCGTAGTCCATCAGTGCCGCGGCGCTGGTCAGGGGCGCAATCCTCTCTTCAAATCCCGAGTCGCGCCAGGGGGTGAGCCCATACGTCCCCGTCATCTCGTACGCGAGCATCATCACTCCTACCACGTCCTGCGTCTCCGCGGCAAGCTGGACGAGCGCGAGGGGAATGCTACAAACTTCAATGCCGTCGCCCACGGCGTATGTGCCGCCCGGCGGAACGGACCCACGCCATACATGGTCGCGGATGAGGTCACAGTTGTGGCGCATGCTGGCCGAAGGCACGACAACGTCGAGAGGCGGGTCGCATCCACACGCAAGGAGCCCCGCGGCGGCAAGGTCACCCGTCTCGAACCTCCAACCACCCAGAACCCTTCCTCCTGCATCGCCTGCCGCGAGGCCTGCAACGCGCGCCCGGCGCCAGAAGTTCAGCGCCGAACCAAATCCAACCAGCAACGTATCCCCGGACATGGCAACCCCTCTCCCCCTTCGCGCGTCCGAGTCCTTGGACATCAGACGTCCGTAGCCGTATCCAGAGAGCGTAGGTCGAACGACCTTGAAAGGGAAAGAGGGGAAGCCCCGTCCTTCACATGTTAAACAGTGCAGCTTCGAACAAGCTAGGCCTTCCGGCCGCGGTGCCCGCGCCTAGCGACGTCATCTCCTCCCCGAGATCCTACGCCAACGGACGGCCGCAGCGAAGGCCGCGAGCGAGACCGTGACAAGCACAAGCTGAAGCCCGCTTGCAAGGGGGTCGCCCGTCTGTGGGGCCTTGACCTTGGGCGTGCCCGACACGGCCGGAGCGACAACGGTCTCTGTCACCCTATTGACGAACGAGGCCTTGGACGTTGACTCGAATTCAACCGTTCCGACTCGCCCTCGGTAAGCTCGGTCCCGTCGGGGTGGTAGAAGCGCGCGACGAAGCAGAACTCCCGTGAGGGGTCGGCCGCGTCGCCCGAGAGGGTCTTGGAGACGGACAGCGCTCCCATCCCGCGGTTGCGGACGTTCTCGTAGGCGATGGAGGTGGTCGCGTCGCCTACGATGGTGCCCTCCTCGGCGTCGGCGCCCACGACGCCGTCCGAGCGCACGGGCTCGATCTCGTAGCCCATCGCGCTGTCGGCCGTCTCCTTCACGCTGTAGTGTGCGCCATGGGGGATGTCGGATATCACAATCTTCTGACCGGCGCGCAGGCGAACCGTGTCACCGTTCTTGATGCTCCCCGTCGAGACGCTATCCGACGTTCCGGAGAGCCGGTACGAGAACTCGAAAGGCTCGCCCTCGGCGTCACGGCCGACGAACGGCTTGCCTTCTGAGTCGGTTATGTTCACGCGATACTCGAACACGTCGTTGGGATCTGCCGAGTTACCAGACACGCGCTTGGAAAGCTCGAGGGAGCCGGCGCGCGCGTTCGTGACGGAGATGGCCTCGTGGGTGTGCGTGTCGTCGTCCACCACCTCGCCGCCGTCATAGTAGTAGGTGACCCAGCCGTTGGGCGAGGAGAGCTCGTCTTCCACGATGTCCACCTTGGCGTGCAGGGGAAGACCCTCGAAGGTGTGCTTCCAGTCGTTCGAGGCGTCGAGGGTGACCTGTTCCACGTTGTACGCGACGCCGTCGTCGCCCGTAATCTCGAGGTGGACGGTAACAGACGAGAGCGCCTGCGCGTTTCCGCCCTCGGGAACGCCCCAGGCTTTGGTGACCGTCACCTTCTTGGAGGCGTTCGTCCCGACCTTGGTATGGCCGTTCGCGCCGACGCCACCACCCCATCCGGCACGGTTTCCGCTGATGAGAAGCTTGGTGCGCGTGTTGGCGAGGGCGATGGACTCTTCGGTGGGATGTGCCTTGAGTGCAATCGAGGAGAGGCCGTTCCAGTTGTGCTCATACGGCCCGTTGAAGTCGCGCGCAAAGCCGGAGCCCTGCACGTTGGCCCAAGACGCGTTGATTCTCCCGTCGTAGTGCCAGTTCGCGGGACCGCCGCCGAGCATGCGCTCGGCGATGACAGACTTGATGTTGGTGCTGCCCGTATGCGCAACAGCGAGGTCGTCACCAGCCTGACTGGCAGTGTTGCCGTAGTTCGCCGCACCATCGGTGATCTCGGCGTCAACGTCACCGGTGGGGCAGAACCAAGCGCCACCGCCAATTACCCGGGCGGTGTTGCCCGTGATGGTGGCGTCATAGAGCGTGATGAGGAAGGGAGTGATGGACGCGTACAGCCCGCCGCCGTTGTTGCCGGCGACGTTGTTGACGATGTTTCCCGCATAGAGGTCCACGCACTTGGAGAGCGAGTAGATGCCTCCGCCCGAGCCGGTCGCCCGGTTGTTGGAGATCGTTCCGCCGTGCATCTCGAAGCGACCGGGGCGCGTGCTCGGCCAGTCGGGATCCTTCGACTCGTACTCGACAGGGCCGTAGCGATAAGAGTCGACGTTTTTGCGAGCAGCGTGCAACGGAAGCGAGGCGGATGCAAAGCAGGCAAACGACGGGGAGCAAGGCGCCTCGCGACAACTGCAACGCGCACCCGCACCCCGCCGCCCGGGCGGATCGGACAGGCGCGGCGACGCCCTCAGCGACTGCCGGCGGCGCGCCGCTCCCGATACTCCTCGGCGAGCCTCTGCTGCACTTCGTGCGGAACCTGCTCGTAGCCGCCCAGCTCAAGCTCGAACTCGCCCGTACCTCGCGAGAGGGACCTCAGGCGCGTGGCGTAGTCCGTCACCTCGGCATAGGGAACGGTCGCCTCGATGACGGTGAAGCCCTCCTGCGCCGCGCCCGATGCGGCCGCCATGCCCTCGACGCGACCTCGGCTGGCCGAGACGTCACCCATGACGGAGCCGGCGTAGCTCTCGGGCACCGTGATCTTGAGGTGCGCCATCGGCTCGAGAAGGACTGGCTCGGCCTGCTCGACCGCCTTCTGGAAGGCAATGCGCGCGGCAGTCTTGAACGCCATCTCGTTGGAGTCCACGGGGTGGTAGGACCCATCGTACACGGCGACGCGCACGTCAATCATGGGGTAGCCCGCAAGCACGCCGTCGGCCATGGTCTCCTGTACACCCTTGTCGATCGCGGGGATGTAGCCCTTGGGGATGTGGCCTCCCACAACCTCGTCCACGAACTCATAGCCGGCGCCCGCGTTGGGCTCGACGCGCAGCCAGCAGTCTCCGTACTGGCCGGCGCCTCCCGTCTGCTTCTTGTGGCGCCCCTGCGCACTCGCCACGCGGCGGATGGTCTCGCGGTAGGGAATACGCAGCTTGACAGTGTGCGCCGTGACGCCCGCCCGTGCCTCGAGCCGGTCAAGCAAAACGGCCACCTGCGCCTCGCCGATGGCAGAGATCACGGTCTGGCCCGTGTCCTCGTCACGCGAGACGGAGAGCGTGGGGTCGGCCGCCGCGGACTTCTCGAGAAACGCGAACACCTTGCCCTCGCTGCCGCGCGTGTCGGGTTCGACGGCCACGCGATAGAGGGAGTTGGGGAAGCGGAAAGCCGCCGCCTCGACCTTGCCAGTGACCGAGAGGGTGTCTCCCGTCAGCGCATCGAGCTTGGGCACCACGCAGATGTCGCCGGCGGAGACGCTCTTGAGGTCCTCCATCTCGCGGCCGCACATCCGGTTGAGGTGACCGAGCCTCTCGGTCCTGCGCGTGCGCGCGTTCAGCAGCTCGCAGCCAGGCTCGATGGTGCCCGCCAAAACCTTGACGAACGAGAGCTTGCCGTTCTGCTGGTCCTGCAGGGACTTGAACACGAGCGCGACGGGACGGTCGTCGTCGGGCGAGATGTCGAGCTCCTCGCCGTTGACAAGTGGCACTCGACCATAGTCGGCCATGGTTGGGAACCACTCCACAACGTCGTGCATAAGGGAAATGACGCCCTCCTCCCGCACGCACGAGCCCGCGAACACGGGAACGAACGTGCGGGTGACAATTGCCTTGGAGAGAAGCCCCTCGAGCTCGTCCTGGGAGATCTCCCCACCGTTGAGATACTTCATCATGAGGTCGTCATCGGCCTCGACCACCAGCTCGACGAGTTGGGAGTGCGCAGCCTCGGCGGCGGGAAGGTACTCTTCCGGAATGTCCTCCTCGATCGGCACGCCATCCTCGAGGTGCCGCGCGCGCATGTGAACGACATCGATGATGCCCGCAAACGCATTGCCCGACCCCATGGGCATCGTGACGGGCACAAGCCTCGACCCATAGCGCTCCTGGGCTATGAGAAGCGCGGTGTCCCAATCGGCGTCAGCCCGGTCAAGCCTGTTGATGAAAAGGGCGCGGGCGAGGCTGAGGTCCTCGGCGGCATACCAGAGACGCGTGGTGATCGTGCCAGGACCCGAGGCGGCGTCAACCACGAAGAGTGCCGTCTCGGCAGCGGCAAGGGCGCCGTAGGCGTCGCCCACGAAGTCGGGGTAGCAGGGCGCGTCTATCACGTTGATGCGCGTACCATCCCACTCGATCGGCGCGATGGTGGTGGAGATGGAGAAGCCGCGAGCCCCCTCCTCGGTCTCGTAGTCAAGCGTGGGCTTGGTGCCGGCGTGGCCGCCCAAACGCGACGTCTTCCCCGTCAGATGGAGCATCGCCTCGGCAAGCATGGTCTTTCCCACGCCGCCCTGCCCAACGAGCGCGAGGTTCTTTACCGCCTTGGTACCTGTAACCATGGGTTCCTCCCTCAAGCCTCGGCAGTGGACGGTACGCCGAAAAATTCCGGTCGAGGCGACCACGCCACAAACGGGTACGCTGTGAATCGATGCAACGCTCGCGTCGCGCGCATGACCCTGCACCCACCATGACACTCTTTTCACGTTGCATCGCCACGCATCGGGAAACGACGCCCACGGAACCGCGGACGCATGTTTGTCCGCATACGATATAAACTGTATATCTAGAGTGTCAACGCGGAAAACCCGGGACACGAGATGGGAGTGCAAGCAAGGCGATGCTCAATTACAACTACATCAGCCTCTACAACGAGATAAACATCTTCTGCCTCATCGTCCTCATCATCATAGACGTACGCGCCAGGCACGAGGGCGCCAGCACCAAGCTGACGAATGCCCATACGCGGGCCATAATCGCCACCTGCGTCTTCGTGGCTTCCGACGCCCTCTGGGTCAACGTAAACGAAAACTTCCTGCCAAAGAGCGCTTTCTGGCTCATGGCACTCAAATCGATCTACTTCTTCTCCACCACCTTCATGTGCTACTGCTGGTTCCTCTACTTCGAGATGAAGCAGGGGGCAGCCCACGAGCACACGAAACGCATCAAGCTTCGGGCGTCTGCGCTTGTCGTACTGCACTTGGTTTTGCTGGTTGCGAACGTCTTCCAAGGATTCTTCTTCTACGTGGACGACAGTCTCGTCTACCATCGTGGCCCCCTGTTTGCCGCGCAGTATCTGCTGTCCTATAGCTACGTAATCATGTGCTGCGGATTTTCATTCGTGCGCGCCTTCAAGGAGGAGAACTACGCCAACCGTGAGCAATACCTTACCCTCGCGCTCTTCCCCGTTCCGCCCGCCATCTGTGGCGTGATACAGTACTTCAACTCTGATCTACCGTGTGCCTGCTGTGGAATGACAATCTCGGCGCTCATCATGTACCTCAACTCATTCGCACAGCTCGTCTCGCGAGACCCCCTCACGGGACTCAACAACAGAAGGCAGATGCTGCACGACATCGACGCAGCCCTCGCGACGCATGGGAATGCGGGCTCGCTCTGGCTCATGATGTGTGACCTTGACCACTTCAAGGAGATAAACGACAGGCTCGGGCACGCCGCGGGCGACCATGCCCTCGAGATCTGCGGCACAGCACTCAAGCGAGCCGCACGCACAGCAAGCGGACGAGCGAGCATCTACCGCTTTGGCGGAGACGAGTTCGTGATGCTCATTCCCACGTCCAGCCAGAAGGAGATCGAGGCGATTCGAGATAACATACGCGCTTCCCTCGATCAGGAGTGCAAGAGAGATGGCAGCGGGCTTGCGCTCCAAATCAGCCTCGGCTACGCTCCCAACGTCGAAAAATCGACCACAAGGTCGCTGCTGAAGCAGGCGGATGCCGCAATGTACAACGACAAGCAGGCGCGCCGGGCCGCACGAAAGTAAGACGCGCAAACGAGGGCGCGTGGGATACAACGCTTACACCCGCCCCCGTCACGAAGGAGCGTGGCGGGTGCGAGTGGCTGGTCGCCGCCCGCACCCGGTTGCAGCTACAGAATCGTGCCGTCAGTCGACGACCGCCTCGACCTTTGAGTCCTCCTCCGCGATAATCTTCGCCTTGCGGTCGACGTCCACCTGCGACATCTCGTCGGCATAGATCTTCTCGCCCGTGGGATACATCTCGTGCCACAGCCGCTCGGCGACGGGCTCCCACGCCTTCGCGTAGGGAGTCACGCGCTCGGCGAGATCCTCGGCACTCTCGGGTGCGACGTACTCGGACGTGCTCGCGCCGGACTCCGAGACCATCCTGGGGAGCTCCCCGGGGTTCTCGAGCATCGGGCAGGGCATGAGGAGGTTCTTGTTGAACAGCCAGTGCCTGCGGTAGGACTGGAAAAGCGGCTGCTGCAAACACTCGAGCCAGCTGTGCTCCTTGAAGTTTACGTTGGAGTAGTGGATGAAGACGCACGGCTCGACGTCGCCACGGGCGTTGACGTGACAGTACACTCGCCCTCCCGCAATGCAACCGCCCACGTACTCGCCGTCGTTTTGAAAGTCCATGGCGAAGATCGGCTTGCCACCCTCGACGGCGCGAATGTCGCGGATGCGATGAAACATGTACTCCCTCTGCTCCGCCGTGGGCATGAGGTCCGCGTTGGCTCCGTCGCCCACCGGCATGTAGTGGAAGTACCATGCCCAGCGACAGCCCTTGTCAATCAGCATGTCGAAGAACTCGTCGGAGGAAACCGCCTGGGTGTTCGCGCGCGTGTATGCCGTCGAGGTACCGTACAACAGGCCATGCTCCCTCATGAGGTCGAACGCGCGCATCACCTCATCGAACGACCCGTCGCCACGACGGGCGTCGTTCACGCTCGGCTCGTATGACTCGAGGGAGACGGAGAACACGATGTTGCCGAGTCGCCGCACCTCCTCGCAGAAGGCGTCGTCGACGAGAGAGGCGTTGGTGAAGACGTTGAAGAGGCAGTCGTTGTGCTTCTCCGCAAGCTTGAGAACGTCGTTCTTGCGAACGAGCGGCTCTCCTCCGGTGAGCATGAAGAGGTGCGTGCCCAGGTCGGAGGCCTCGGTTACGAGACGGTCGCACTCGTCGTAGGTAAGGTTGAGCTGGTTGCCGTAGTCCGCCGCCCAGCAGCCGACACAGTGCTTGTTGCAGGCGCTCGTGGGATCGAAGAGGATGATCCAGGGGACGTTGCACTGGTACTTCTCGGCGTTGGCCGTGGTGTTCCGCAGGCCGCGGAAGGCGCCCTCGTAACCGCCGTTCAGGATAGAGGTCTTGAGCACGTTTGGATCGGTCTCGTCGATCACGTCGAAGAGGAACCTCTCCCATTTGGAGCCCGGATAGAGACCGTTGCGGAGTCCACGCGTGGCCCCGGGGGAAGTGTCCTTCAGGAGCTTTCCCGCCATGTCTATCAGATGGTCGATGTTCTCCTCGCGGTCTTGGCCCGTGGCGCTCTTAATGATTCGGTCGAGAACCACGCCAAACGCCTTTCGCTCGGCCGCATGCGCAAGCTTTGATTGCATGCCATACCCCTTTCCGACGGGAGCTGACGGCATTTCCGTTTTCTGGCTCCCCGTCGACGCTGCACTCGACCGTACTCCCTTTGCCCGGCCCGTTGCAAATAAAAGGGTCACGCATTCAAGTTTCGTGCCATTTTTTCAGGTAACGCATACGCTTCCGAGAACATTTCCCGTCGACCCCGAGCGGCGGGGCAAAATGGCGGCGGGTGCCGCGGAGGCTCCGCTCGCGCAATGACGGTGACGTAGGATATACACTATGTATTTGACGACGGCAACGAGAAGCGCGTTGCGCCGCAAGCGAGGACACATGGGATACAAGACATACACCTGCCCCATCGCGAGGGAGTGTGGCGGCTGCGAGTGGCTCGCCGTCCCCTACCCCATACAGCTCAAGCGCAAAGGCGCCTTCGTGGAGGAGCTGTTCAAGAAGATGGTCGAGGCGGACGGCGCGACGCTCGACGACGTGCGCGCCATGGACGATCCACGCGGGTATCGGCACAAGGCGGCGACGCCCTTTGCGCCCGGAAAGGCAAGGGGGAGAAAAGACCGCAATCGCCAGGCCCAAGGCCATTCGGGCCGAGGGGCAGACGCCCGTCGCGGCCCCAGCTCACGACGCATCCTCTCGGGTTTCTACGCCGCGGGAACCCACCGCATCGTGCGTACCGACGAGTGCCTCGTGGAGGCGCCCCAAGCTCGCGCGATCCTGAACGATGTCGCGCGCGTGGGCGAGCGGCTCGACATCCGCGCCTACCAGGAGGACCGCGGACGTGGCATGCTCAGGCACGCCGTCGTGCGTGTGGGGTGGAAGACGGGCGAGGTGCTGCTCACCGTCGTCACCAACGGGCAGCAGCTGCCGCGCGAGCGCGCGTTCGTGGAAGCCCTCACGAAGGCGCACCCCGAGATAACCACCATCGTGCAGAACGTCAACCAGCGACAGACGAACGCAATTCTCGGCCGCGAGAGCCGCGTGCTCTTTGGCCCCGGCATGATTCGAGACGAGCTTCTGGGGTGCACGTTCGAAATTGGCCCCACAACCTTCTACCAGACCAATCCAGAACAGACGGAGGTTCTCTACCGGCTGGCCATCGACGGGGCGGCGCTCGAGGACGGCTCGCGCGTGCTCGACGCATACTGCGGGTGCGGCACAATCGGCATCTGCGCCGCGTCGGCGGCGCGCGAGACGGGCCTGGACGTGAGCGTGACGGGCATCGAGCAGGTGGAGGGTGCCGTACGGGCGGCCCGTCGCAACGCGAGGGCGAACGGCCTGGCCGATGCCTGCCGCTTCGTGGCCGGCGACGCAACGGAGTACATGGCAAGGCTCGCCGGGAGCAGCGGGGGCAGTGGCTCGAGTCGCAGTGCGGGCCGTAGCCCTGCACGCGATGGCTCGCAATCCGACGTCGTGATCATGGATCCGCCGCGCGCGGGGTCCACGCCGGAGTTCCTCGCAGGCGTGCTCGCCCTCGCACCGCGGCGCGTGGTCTACGTGAGCTGCAACGCCGTGACGCAAGCACGCGACCTCAAGCAGTTGCGCGCGGGCGGCTACAGGCTCGAACGCCTCACGCCCGTCGACATGTTTCCCCACACCAAGCACGTTGAGACAGTAGCGGTGTTGTCGCGCGCGGATGGGTAGCGACAAGGACGTCTTTGGCGCCCCGTGTTGTCTGACGATCCGCTACGCCACGGGGTCGACTGCCACGGTGCCGTTCTCGCGCACGTGCACGCGACCCTCGGCCAGAAGCTGGATCGTGTCGGGGTAGAGCTCGTGCTCGATCTTATGGATGTGCTCCTCGAGCTCCTCGACGCTCCACCCCTCCTCCACCGCCAGCGCACGCTGTGCGATGATGGGGCCGCAGTCATACCTGTCGTCGGCGAAGTGCACGGTCACGCCCGTCACCTTCACGCCGTAGTCGTACGCGTCCTGGATGGCGTGCGCCCCCTTGAAGCTGGGGAGAAGCGCCGGGTGCAGGTTAACCACGCGGTTCTCGAACGCACGCAGGATCGGCGCGTGCACCATGCGCATATAGCCGGCCATGATGACGTAGTCCACGTTCGCCTTCTTGAGCGACGAGGCGATGACCTCGTCGGCCGTGATCGGGTCGGCGTAGATCTCCTTGGAGAGGCTCATGGTCTGGATGCCGGCCGTCTCGGCGCGCTTGAGGCCATAGGCGCTCGGGCGCGAGGAGATCACGATGGCGACCTCGGCGTCGAGCGTGCCGGCGGCGATGCGGTCGATTATGGCCTGGAGGTTGGTGCCCGAGCCGGAGAGCAGGACGCCGAGCCTGATGGGAGTACGGACGGCGTCGCTCATCGATAGACCACCTTGCCCTCGCCAGGAACGCACTCGCCCATAACAAACGGGGCAAAGCCCTGGTCGACGAGCTTCTCGCAGACCTCGTCCACATCGTCGGGATCGCAGATCACGCTCATGCCGACGCCCATGTTGAAGGTCTTGTATGCCTCGTCGGGGGTGAGCCCAGCGGCGCGCACGCAGTAGTCGATTACGGGAGGCACGTCCCACGCGGGGCCGTCCTCGCCGCCGCGGTCCACCACGGCGTCGACGTCAGGCGGCAGCGCGCGGTTGAGGTTCTCGGTGATGCCGCCGCCCGTGATGTGGGCCATCGCGTGAATGGGGGCGCCGGCCTTGAGCGCGGCTATAAGACCGCCCGCGTAGATGGTCGTCGGGCGCAGCACGGCGTCGGCCAGAGACTCGCCACCCAGCTCCTCGAGAGGCTGGTTCAGCTCCTCGACCGTCTTGCCCTCGATGGCCACCTTGCGCACGAGCGAGTATCCATTTGAGTGGATGCCGGAGCTCGGCAGGCCGATGATCACGTCGCCGACCTTGACCTTGTCAGGGCCAATCATCTTGGGCCGGTCGACGACGCCGACCACGAAGCCCGCGAGGTCGTAGTCATCGGGGGCCATGACGCCGGGGTGCTCGGCCATCTCGCCGCCCACGAGGGCGCAGCCGCTCTTCTTGCAGCCGTTCGCGATGCCCTTTACGATCTCGGCCACGTGCTCCGCCTTGAGCTTACCAATCGCCACGTAGTCCAAAAAGAACAGCGGCTCCGCGCCAATGGGAACCACGTCGTCCACGCACATCGCCACGAGATCCTCGCCCACGGTGTCGTGGCGATCGAGCATCTGCGCGATGGCGAGCTTGGTGCCGACGCCGTCGGTCCCAGACACGAGGACAGGATCCTCCATACCCTTGAACGCCTTCATCGAGAAGCACGAGCCGAACCCTCCGAGACCACCGATGACCTCAGGGCGATTGGTCTCCTTGACGGCATCCTTTATCGCCTCTACCGCTCGCGCTCCCTCGTCCACGTCGACGCCTGCGTCGGCATAGGTCACGTGCTTTGGCTGCTCGGTCTGCATGGCCAGTCCCCTCTCGGCTGTACTACTCGGTCGCTTCGGTTGTCTCGGCGGGCACTTCCGCGGACGTCTCCGCGGATTCCCCGGTTGCCGCGGCATTCGCACCGGCGGTTGCATTCGTGGCCGCGGTGGTAGTTGCCGTCCCGGCCAGGGCAGCCGTCGCCTCGTCCTTGGGCACGCTCACGAGGATGGAGCGACCGTACCCCTCGTAGTAGTTGCAGGTCGACATCGTGAGAACATGCTTGACTCCCGCGATGATGCGGTCCGCATCGGTGCGGCGGGAAACCGCGCGGCCAAGGCGGTCGGTCAGATACTTGTGGAAATCCGCGTCGGAGGAGAACTTGAACGTTCGGACGTCCATGTCCTCCGGATCGGTGAAGTAGACAAACAGCGGCTCGAGCTCGTAGTCGTTCTGCTCGGTCACGTACCAGATGGTATCCGTCGCATCAAAGGTCTCCTGGTCCTTGAGAAGGAACAGCGGATAGAACATCGAGCCGTCCTTGAGGTGGTGTCCGTAGAGAATCGACTGATGGTCGACCATGCCTGGCTTGGTGTTCTCGTAGTCGAGGAAGATCTGACCGCCGACGGAGTACTCGCCCTCCGCGGTGTGGCGCAGATACCGGTCATTGTCCGCACCCTGATAGACGGGATAGTTGATGACGGTTCCCGGCACCTGGATCCAACCAACGACGTCAGGGTTGATGGCCTTGAGCCCCTCCCAGTCAACCGTGGGGGCCTTCTTTCCGTCATCTGGTATCGTCGCATACGCCGCGAGCTTCTTGTTCTGGACGTCCTGCTGATGGTAGCGCCACTGCGCGAACCCCCACATACCGCCCGCAACGAGCAGAAGCACCACGCCCACGACTATCAGAATGTTAGAGAGCAGGTTGCCCTTCTTCTTGCCGGCCTTCTTGCCACGGTCCTTCTCGTCTTTGCCGCGACCGGTACCGTGCGCAGCAGACATCCCCGCTACCGCACCCTCGTCCGCAGATAGGACGTCAAAGGTGGGGGCGTCTGCCTGGTCTGACGACGGCATGCCGATGCCGGTGGCGTCGTCCTTGCGCATGTGCTTGTGCTTGGCTTTCTCTACCATGCGAAAACTCTCCCGCCTCGATTGTGCCTAGGACTCCGCCATGGCGCGCTTGTATTCAACGATCTTCTCCTGATACTCGGGCATAGTAGCACCGAGAATCTGAGTCGCGTAGATTGCGGCGTTCTTCGAGCCGCCTATGGCCACGCAGGCAACGGGCACGCCAGAGGGCATCTGGACCATGGAAAGGAGAGAGTCCATTCCTCCGAGGTCAGACGTCTTCATCGGGACGCCCACGATGGGCAATGGCGTGTATGCCGCAACAACCCCACCTAGGTGGGCGGCCTTACCGGCGGCAGCGATGATTACCTTGATGCCACGATCTGCGGCCGAGGCCGCCCACTCGTGCACGCGCGCGGGCGCTCGGTGTGCCGACGCAACGACGAGCTCGTAGGGCACGCCAAACTCCTCAAGCTGTTGGGTGCACGCCTCCATCGCCGGAAGGTCTGACTTCGATCCCATGATAATCCCTACAAGGGGTGCGTCTGCCATGCTCATCCTCCAAGGAACAAGTGGTGTGAAGCGCGGAAAGCCTGCTGAGTTGCGCCCGCGACGCGACGAACGACGAGCGCAGGCATACCTGACAAGTATAGCGTTACGCAACGCCATTCGAGCCAGCACCGAATATCGCGAGGCCGCAGCGCACGACCCGCCCACGCCACCCAACTCCAGCCTCTCGCCGGAAGTTTCGCCACGCAATAAATTTTTCCACGCTCTCGCGCAACGGCAGATTTTGCAAATTGATATGCTTTCTATGTCTCCCTCGCGTCCCCGTGCAGACTGATACGCGCAAGACCTTGCATGAGCAAACGTGATGGGCCAGTTACCGCATGATGTCGAGGAGCATGCTAGCGATGACGTCGCGACGTCACATATTCAACAGCGTGCAGCACGGCAGAACCTTGCCGCGCATCGGCGCGCGTGCAAGCGTGCTTTTGCTGTGCCTAGGTGCACTCCTCCTGACCACGACGGTCGGCTGCGGATCGAAGGCGGAATCCACGGGCGGTGCGGGGTTCTCGCCCGCCGCGGAGGTGCTCGAGGCACACTTCCATCCCGAGGGCGCCGTCAGTGCCGAGGGAGGGTCCATCGACGTCTCCTGCGTGTCCCAGGGCTATGTCGCTGCAAGCGCAACGAGCGCCGCGCGTCTCAAGTTCCAAGTGTCATGCGGCGAGCAAAGCTACAACTA
>JAGAWD010000147.1 GCA_017941585.1 Olsenella sp.
GGTAATGCGCATTACCCAACCTTGTATTTCAGCCGCAGGTAGAGCGGCTATTTTTATGCGGAATCCAAGACAGTCCCGAAAGGCAGTCCCAAACAGTCCTGCGGCAGATTCTGCCTGCCGGGAGCGCATGCAGTGAATCGGTGAGCGGTCGGTCTGATATCAATGGTGACTATGTGCCGTAATGGCCGCTTCTTCCTATAAACCATTGAGCCTTATCGCCGTTGCCCCGGGACCCTCTTAGCATGAATGGACATACCTCGCGGCCTCGGCGTACCATTTCTCTACAGAGATGGAGTATGCCTCGCCTATTTCTGCTTTAGCTTCTTCTACGGATACGCCCATCTGGTAGAGCTGGTGAGCGCGTTGGCGACGGCGCTTGCTTGCGACCGTCTTATGCGACTCGCAGCAGTACTCGATGCGGCTCTTGTCCGACTTGGTGATGATGGGTGTTCCACAGATTGGGCAGAGAGTGACGCGGCCGTCATAGATGGCGGCCTCGGCGACTTCCTGTACCGCAAGCTGCCAGCGTTTGAAGCCAGTATTGGTCTTTGGATGCTTGAATCCCTCATCGAGGCTGAAGTGGGGATAACCGTCTGGCTCGGGCTCGTCGGCATACGCATGGTGGAAGGGCAAGTCTTCCTCGAAAGCGGGCGTCAGTGTCGTATCGCCAGCGGTGTGTACGACGATCATTGCGCACAGCATCCTTATTGCCTCTTCGCGGCTGTATCGAGACGTGTCGTAGAAGAAGAGGTCGTAGTCCTGGTCCTCCCCGTTGTGGTCAGGGCCGAGATAGGCATGGTAGGCCATGACGCCCCCTTCTCGCTCGCGCTTGAAGCCCTCGAGCGCGCTGCTGAACAACTTCTTGGTGATCGGAGCGTCGTTCATGTATGGCCCGTAGTCAGTTTCAGGCCAGTACTTCATGTTCAGATCCATGATGGCGATGGGGCCATGCTTGCCAAAGAGCTTGTCGACCATCTCGTCGACGCATGGCATGAATGTCTCGTCGAAATCGCACTCGACCTGCTCGAAGGTGAAGTCCGAGACGAGGTCGTCTGGCGGTTGCGCCCCAAGCGCAACTGCTGCCAGGGTGAGCAGGCTGGCTATATCAGAGGCATAGCTCAGCAACTCAGGGATGTAGAGCTCGTACACATCGCCTTGCGCCAGCAGGTCAGCACGCGTGAGATCATCGAGATAGTCGACGGTGTCATCCTTGTCTATGCGAGCTTTGAGCGAACCCGCCAGCTCGTCGAAGTAGTAGCCCTCGTGGCTGAACCTTCCGCGCATGCCGTCGACATCGTGATTGGCTCGGTCAACGAGGGGCTCCGCCTCGCGCTTCGCGAAGAGCCCGTTGCAACCCTCGTTTTTGAGGAAATCGATGAGGAGCCGCCACGAGTTGACAGTCATGAGCTTGTTCAGGGCGGCACGGGGGTCTGCATCCCTATTGATGCCGCCAGGAACGAACGCCGCGATGTTCTCGTTGAGGGCTACGAACATCATTTCAACCGTAACTCCTTAAAATCAGTAAATCAACTGTAAACCAAAATAGACGGTTGATTCAGCTTGATAGGATGTTACCAACGCCAGTGCGGCGCGTCAATAACCAACCCGAACGCAGGAAGGAGTGTGACATGGAGCGGGCGTTGACGGGGGAGTGGATAACCCTCAGACGTGAAAGGCTCGGCTTGAGCAAATCCGCGTTTGGCCGAGAGGCGCGGCTGCACGTCTCGACCATCTCCCAAATCGAGAGCGGACGACTGATTCCGTATCCCGGCCAGATGGAAAAGATTGCTGCCACCTTTGAGCGTTTGGAAAAGGCGAAGGGGGCTTGGCAGAGATGAACGGGTGGCGAGAAAAGGGGGTAGAGCTGTCCGGAAGAGCTACGACATTGGGGCATGAGCCAGCCGATGGGAAGCGAAAGCCCACGCACAAACGTGACGTCTTTCATGCGTGGATGCTGGAGGGGCTGGACTTCTCGCGTCCGTGGGACATGCCGAAGCTTGCAGCCGTGGACGCACACCCGACAGCGCTCGTGCCGTTCTCGGTGGCTATGTACAAGAGGTGGCACGACTACGGATGCTTCGTGCATTTCTTCGAAGACGATTTCCGCTTCGAGCGCGTGTGGAACGAGCCGCGAAAGTACCTTCCCAAGCTCTCCAAGTTCGAGGGCGTCATAATGCCCGACCTCTCCACGTGCATCGACTTCCCCAGGCCGCTCAAGATGTGGAACGCGTACCGAAACCAGCTGCTAGGCGCGTGGTTCCAGCAGCAGGGACTCGTGACGCTCCCCAACGCGCTGCACCAGCCCGACTGCGACTGGCTTATCGAGGCGCTGCCGCTGCACAGCGTCATCGCCATCTGCGGGCGGGCGCTCACCAAGAACGTGACCGAGCGCAGGCGCTTCGTGCGCGACGTGAGGACGACCGTGGATGCACTCGTTCCCACGGCGATTGTCTACTACGGAAGCGACTTCTACGGCGTGATGGACTACCCGCGAAGCCTAGGCATTCCCGTGTGGGTGTACCTGGGAGCCAACCGAGGGGCGTTGGACGGAGGCAAGAGTGGGCAGCGGGGGTAGCGGATACGGAGGAACGCACAGTGGCGGCGGCACATCAGGTAGCCACGATGACGGCTTCCGCACGGTGAACGGCTTCACCACCGAGCTCCATGACGGTGCACAGGGCAAGCACATTCCCGGACACAACTACTATGATCCAGGCGCTGGAAGGAGCATCTTCCATGGGAGTTTGGAGCATGCTCAGGAACTGATAGACAGGTACGCGGGCAGCGGCACGTGGCTGGGTAACAACCGAGAGCGCGTTGACTTCGGCGAGGTGATTGGTACTTGGGTCAGCCCCGACGGGACCCAACGATTGCCGACGACCCGTGGGATAATACACTATGGAAAACACGGTGCACATATCGTACCGTCTCAACCGGAGGGGGGATAGACGATGGCCGATGAAACCATGAATGAAGAGATCATCAAGGGCATCGCAAACTTCTGCGCGAGACACCTAAAGGCATCGTATGAGGTGGCGTTTCCCGAGGAAGACCTTTACCGCTGTCGCTTTGAGAACAGCGAGTACGATGACAATGGCGAGGACCTTGAATCTCCCGATTACGAAGAGTGGTATATCGTGGACTTCGAGGTGCTCGAGATTCTTGTGAAGGGTCCGAACAAGGATCCCCGCTTCGATTTCATCACCATCTCCCGCAAGCACATGCCTTCATTAGTGACGTGCGAAGGCGAGATTGTCTTTCAAATGGAGTAAGGGTAATGCGCATTACCCAACCTTGTATTTCAGCCGCAGGTAGAGCGGCTATTTTTATGCGAAATCCAAGACAGTCCCGAAAGGCAGTCCCAAACAGTCCTGCGGGCAAATTCTGCCTGCCGGGAGCGCACACGGCGAATCGGCGAGCGGTAGGTCCCCGCCGAGCCGGCAATCCAAGGCGAAATTTGTGTCCACCCCCGGAACTAACCTGAGCCTAGAACCAGTCCCAATGGCGACCTGAGAGCCAAGCGCCAGGGCCTGCCGAAACTCGCCTGCCTCCCAGGTGGCGAGGGAATGGCCGAGCATGGATAGGCTGGAAGTGTACATAGGCTCTTTCCCTCTGGGGGCCGTCTGATCGCTCTTGCAGCGAACGAGGGATGCCGTGTGTCGCCGGAACTGCCGGCGACGTCCTCATGCCGATGCTCTAGAATCGCCAGGCTGAGGGCGACGGGATGTGCCGATTCTATGACTCGGCCTCTTAGGGCCGCTTACGGCCACTTAGCGTGCCCCGCGCCGCGCGGGCGAAACACCTTCTGCCCTATAACCGCCTCAACCTCGGTCGCACGAGTCCCCGACAGACCCCGTGCGTCCACGACAGTCCACCTGACTGACGGAGGCGCCCATGGCCCACCAGAGATACACCTTCGGATTCACGGGGGAGGACGAAACCTCCCACCGCGAGGATCGCTTCTCCCCACAAAACGAGGCTGACTACGAGAGGCTCGCGCGCATCGCCGCCGCCGAGGCCGCAGGAACCGACCTGCTGCTCGACGTGAGGGACATCGAGCTCTACGCACACGTCGGCAGGGACGCTTAACGTCCTGGTGAGTGCTTCGCGGGCTCGGACTTAGTGCAAGCGGCGTAGCGGAGTGTGCAGCCGAACGCATCGTCTTGCTTGGTAGCGCGCCGTTCGGTCTTTACTAGTCGTAAATCTGGTTTTCTAGTCGTAACTTACGACTAGAAAGGGGCTCCGAAGCCCTGAGATA
>JAGAWD010000148.1 GCA_017941585.1 Olsenella sp.
CCATGGCGTCGGATTCCTGAGATGGGAGGCCCCTTTTCTGCCATCCCGCCCGATTTGCGTGATGGTTTGTGCCACGGCGTCGGATTTGCGTGATGGGTTGTGCCACGGCGTCGGATTTGCGTGAGGGTTTGTGCCACGGCGTCGGATTTGCGAGATGGCCTGTGCCACGGCGCCCGATTTTTGGTGCCGTTTATGCGCTCCGGCATTGTTCTCTCGCGGCCGTTTTACGCCCGAGCTCCGCCGGTCTTATCCGCCAAAGGTTGCGACGAAAAACGGGCCTCCCGAGGGAGGCCCGCCAGGCGCGCGATGCGCGACGTGTGCGGTTCACGTCTAACGCTATTGCTAGGCAGCGAGGTCCGCGCGACGCTCGTTCGCCTGCTCCCAGTCGCGGGTGCCAACGAAGACGTCCTGCTTGTAGGGGTTGACGCCAAGCTTCTTGGCACGGTAGGCGATGTAGGCGATGGCGCCGACGTTCGCGGCGAGAGCGATGACGGACACGACGGTCGCGGCGGTGGGATCGAGCGTGGAGTGCGTCACGAAGACGCTCTCCTCCTGGAAGTAGGGGAAGACCTGCGCGAACATGCACCAGATGGCGAGGGTGTTGGCTCGGTTCTGGATCCAGCCGCCCTTGTTCCAGAGGGCGTTCGCCACGGTGGGCGCGAGCAGCAGCGCCAGACCGCAGTACCAGGCGTGGGTCGGCAGGCAGTTGTAGGTGTAGCAGAAGTTCCAGAGGTCGTAGGCGACGATGAAGACCCAGGTCATGTCGGGCCAGAGCATGTCGTGCTCGTCCTTGGAGGAGTAGACGCTCCACCAGGCGGTCATGCAGAAGATGTTGATGAGGCCCGCAATGCCGTTGAACACGTTGTTCCAGCCGGCGAGCTGCGTCGCGCCCTCGGAGGTGACCCAAGTGGTCTCGCCAAGCGCGAAGAAGTGGTAGGCGCTCTCGAAGTCCGAGACGACCGCGATCAGGATGTTAATCGCGACGATCACGAACGGGAACGCGCGGAACCAGTGGGCCTTGCCGAGCGAGCCCCACCGGTACTTGATGACCATGAAGCCGATGCAGCCCGTGAGCGCCGCATAGACCTTTGCATAGTGGAACCAGCTGTTTTGGTAGACGTGCGTGGGGTTGGTGAGCGCCCACTCCTGCCCCTGCGAGACGCCGATGGCGATGGCGATGCAGTAGATGGTCATCGCGATGGGCAGGACGCCGAAGACGATGAGGCCGCCGACCTTGGAGCGGCGGGCGAACTCGTTGAGCAGGATGAGGCCAACGAAGACCAACACCCAGCCCAAGAGCTGGTAGGGGAAGTTGACGCTGTGGTCAAACAACATGGTGAGTCCTTCCTTCTGTCCTTTGGGTCTTGCTATGAACGGCCGCCGAGCGCCCCGGCGTCAGACGGCTTTGTTCCCAGGTTCGAGGTCGAGGTGGAGCGTGTCGGCGATGAGGTCTGCTATGAGCTCGTCGGACGCATTGGGATTGTGGCGCACGTAGCCGATGAGGCCGGTTATGAGAAGGTAGAACTCCTCGTACACGTGCTTTATCTCGACGGCGTGCCGCCTGGCGTAGTCCTTGGCGGTGGTGTCGGTGAGGTAGCGGGCGAGCGATTCGGCGCATCGCTGGACGAACTGCTGGTAGAGAAGGGCGTTCTTTCCCTTGAGCAAATCCGTACGGAAGGCGTCCGTCTCAAAGAGCTGTGAGCGAAGGAGACGAACGCAGTCGTTGAGCGCACCTCTGACGTCGCCTGGCGTCCTGGTGGCGTTCCAGTCTTGTATCGCCGTGACAAACCCCGTCACGTAGTCGTCGAGGATGGCGTCGGTCACGTCCTCCTTGCAGGAGAAGTAATGGTAGAAGAGGCTGCGCGAAATGTTTGCTCGCTTGGCGATGTCCCTTACCGAGGTGTGCTCTATCCCACGCTCCTCGAAAAGGCGCTTCGTCGAATCAATTATCTGAGTGCGCCGAAGCCTGGCAGTGAGTGACGGTTTCACGTGCACCTCCTTCCCTGGCCCTCTTCCTGCGATGCGCTGGTTTGGTCCGCAGGCGCTGACACTGTGTCAACTCGTCTGTCATTATGTGTGTGTAGAGAATGTGATGCAATAGGCACTTTTTCAAAAGTGTCCAATGCCGCTTGCAGCGCTCATCGGGTCGTTTCTGCTGCGGGGGATGTCCGCAAATGGCGAAAGGCCCCTTGCACATAGCGCCAAACACATGTTCTGCTCTTATGGGAGAAAAGGTAGAATGACATCCGTGACACAGGCCGCAGTCAACTAGACTGGATGGCCAAAGGCTAGTTTCTGGCATACATATATCTGCCGCACCGAGCGAGAGGCAACCATGGCATCAGATTCCATCGTCATCCGGGGCGCACGCGAGCACAACCTGCGTGACATCAACGTCACCATCCCACGCGACAAGCTCGTGGTCATCACGGGCCTATCTGGCTCGGGAAAGTCGAGCCTCGCTTTCGACACGATCTACGCCGAAGGGCAGCGTCGCTATGTGGAGTCCCTCTCCAGCTATGCACGCATGTTCCTCGGGCAGATGGACAAGCCCGACCTCGACTCCATCGACGGCCTCTCACCCGCGGTTTCCATCGATCAGAAGACCACGTCGAGAAACCCTCGCTCCACCGTGGGCACCGTTACGGAGATATATGACTACCTCCGCCTGCTCTTCGCGCGCATCGGCACGCCGCACTGCCCCGAGTGCGGTCGGCCCATCTCCCGCCAGACGACCGACCAGGTCGCGGACAAGGTGCTCGAGGCCGGGCAGGGGAGAAGGGCCTACGTGCTCGCCCCGGTCGTGCTCGGGCGCAAGGGCGAGTACGCCAAGCTCTTCGAGGACCTCCGTCGCGAGGGCTTCTCGCGCGTGCGCGTCGATGGCGAGGTGCGCGAGCTCGACGAAGAGATCAAGCTCGACAAGAAGTTCAAGCACTCAATCGAGGTCGTGGTCGATCGCATCGTCATCCGCGAGAACTCGCTCGGCCGCATCGCCGAGGCCGTCGAGCAGGCAACCAAGCTCGCAAGTGGCCGCGTTGGCTTCTACCTCCTTCCCGACCGCGACGCGCCGGAGGGAACCGAGGGCGAGCTTCTGCAGTACTCGCTCGCGCTCGCCTGCCCCGAGCACGGCCACTCGATAGATGACCTCCAGCCCCGCGACTTCTCGTTCAACGCCCCCTATGGCGCCTGCCCCGACTGCGACGGCATCGGCACGCGCCGCACGGTGGACGCCGAGGCCCTCATCGAGGACCCGACGCTCTCGGTGGCAGACGGCGTCTTCGGCCCCACGTTCAGCCGCTCCAACTACTACCCGCAGGTCTTCGCCGCGGTCGTCCGCCACATGGGGGAGGACCCCGAGACTCCCTGGGAGGACCTCTCCAAGAAGTGCCAGCGCGCGCTTCTCGACGGCCTCGGGAGTACCAAGGTCCGCGTGGACTACCACACCAAGGACGGGCGCGACACCTACTGGTTCACGCGGTTCTCGGGCGTGCGCGCGATCCTCTTCGAGAAGTACGAGGAGACCACCTCCGACGCCGTCAAGGCGCGCCTCGACAAGTACATCCGCGAGGTGCCGTGCCCCACCTGCCACGGCGCTCGCCTCAAGCCTGAGTACCTCTCGGTCACCGTGGGCGAGAGGAACATCCAGGAGGTCTGTGACCTCTCCTGCAGGGAGAGCCTCGAGTTCTTCGAGAAGCTGCACCTTACCGAGAGGCAGCACCTCATCGGCGGGCCCATCGTGAAGGAGATCGTCGCCCGCCTGCGGTTCATGGTGAACGTCGGCCTCGACTACCTCACGCTCTCGCGCGCCGCGACGACGCTCTCTGGCGGTGAGGCCCAGCGAATCCGCCTCGCCACCCAGATCGGCGCAGGCCTCATGGGCGTGCTCTATATTCTCGACGAGCCCTCCATCGGCCTGCACCAGCGTGACAACGACCGTCTGATAGACACCCTGCGCCGCCTGCGCGACCAGGGCAACACCGTGCTTGTGGTCGAGCACGACGAGGACACGATTCTCGCGGCGGACTACGTGGTCGACATGGGTCCGGGCGCAGGCGAGCTCGGCGGTGACGTCGTCGCGGCGGGCACCCCGGATGAGATCAAGCGCAACCCTGACTCGCTCACGGGTGCTTACCTCACGGGCAAACGTATGATCGAGCTCCCCGAGAAGCGCCGCAACCCGCGCCGCGGGGCGTTCAAGATCTCGGGATGCCGCGCCAACAACCTCAAGAACGTCTCCGCCAAGGTGGAGTTCGGCACGCTCACGGTGGTGACGGGCGTCTCCGGCTCGGGCAAGTCGTCGCTCGTGACCGACACCATAGCCCCGCTGCTCACCAACGAGGTCCAGAACTCCAAGCGCTTCGTCGGGCCATACCGCAAGGTGGAGGGTATCCGCGACGCCGCGGGCGCGAAGCTCATCGACAAGGTCATCGACATCGACCAGAGCCCCATTGGCCGCACGCCGCGCTCCAACCCCGCCACCTACATCGGCCTGTGGGACGACCTGCGCAACCTCTTCGCCTCGACGCCCGAGTCCCGCGCGCGCGGCTACTCCGCCGGTCGCTTTTCGTTCAACGTGCCGGGCGGCCGCTGCGAGGCCTGCAAGGGCGACGGCCAGATCAAGATCGAGATGAACTTCCTGCCCGATATCTATGTTCCGTGCGAGGTGTGCCACGGTCGGCGCTACAACCGCGAGACGCTCGAGGTCACCTACCACGGCAAGTCCATCTCCGACGTGCTCGACATGACGGTCACCGAGGCGCTCGCCTTCTTCGCGAACATCCCGCGCATCAAGAACAAGCTGCAGACGCTCTATGACGTGGGGTTGGGCTACATCCACCTCGGCCAGCCGGCGACCACGCTCTCCGGCGGCGAGGC
>JAGAWD010000149.1 GCA_017941585.1 Olsenella sp.
CGGGCATGCAAGAAAGGACGATGCCCGCACCTCTGTTGGTGCGGGCATCGTCTCAGGGCGGCACAATGTCAGAAATTGGGTCAGCAGCGAGCTTCCTCGATGCGATCTTCTGGCTTCACGTCAAGGCTAAGCGACCGAAGCTTCGAGAGGGAGATCTGCCGCTGACCGTTCTTCATGGGATTGCCTGCAGCCTCCCAGGCCATGGCACCAGGACCGTTGTAGATCTCCTCGAACTCGCCTTCCCTGCTCATGCGGAGCACGATGAGGTAGTCGGGCTTCTCGCTTATGCCAATCTTGTTGCCTTGAGTCGTCTTGATTTGCACGAGCCGTGCGTTGCTGTCGTAGGCGTCATGCACGGGATGCGAGGGCTCGAACAGGTTCAGGCAGTACCGCTCTGCGGCGACGACCTCGCCGAGGCTGCCAACCATGTGCCCGTCGGGCGTGAATCGCCTGCCAGGATAGAGGTCTTCGAGTTCTGCGACCGCATGGTAGATGTCCCGCACAATGGACCGTACGTGTTCCAGATCACCAGGACCAGGGAAATCGCCCGTGCCGATGATTGGTCCGACGAGCTCACCGTCTCGATAAGCCATGAGGAGCCCAGTCTCCTCGTCTCGCCTGAACTCAGTCTTCGCCTCGTCTTTCGACATCTCTTCTCCGTCCCTACGCCTCGACCATGGAGGCCACGATGTCGCTGGTGAGGGCGTACTGCGCGTCGTCGTCCAGCAGGCATGACGTCCTTATCACCATCGTCCCGACGAGGGCGTACGACCCAGAGTAGAGGATCGTCCCGTCAAAGCCTGAGAGGTACTCGCACCTGGCCTGTGCGTCCTCGAGCGTCTGATAGACCTCGACAGCGCCGCCTCCGTCCACGCCCTTCTGTATCGGCGTAGCCCCCTTGACGACGTCCTTTCCAAGGTAGCCCGTAGTGAAGTACGTGCAGGACGTGTAGCCTCCATCCTTGCCCAGCATCCCGTTCGGGTCGTTGCCGGCAGTGACGGACCCAATCTGGTCTATGCCGTCGACGCCTTCGAGCTTGGACTTGACCCACTCCTCGGATGGGTTCCTTATCGAGTCCAGCACGGGTATCTCGTTCTCGAGCTCCTGCGCCATCCCGAGCACGGTCTCCGTGTCGCTCTGTATCTTCTCTGCCCGATTGCCGCCGATGACCGACCTGCAGACGCTGGCGTAGTCCGTGCCCTGGACGCTCAGCTTCTCCGCCTCCTGCACGAAGCCCCTCAGGTTACCCAGGTCTACGCCCTCCGCCGCGCTGTTGTACCTCGGAACGATCGAGTTGAACTCCTCTACGGCGTCGTTGTACTCGACCGTTGCCGCCTGGGCAGGGATGACGAGACGGGGGAACAGGTAATAGCGGGAGAGAATCACGGCAGGAATCGCCGCCAAGGCGAGCAGCAGGAGGAGCTTCAGCCCGTAATGCCTCCGCCTCGGCTTCGGCGGGTTCCCATTAAGTGCGTCCTCAAAGGCGGCCATCGCTTCGAGCACTGGCTTCTTCTTACCCCGCACTACGACGCCGCCGACGTCCACGCCATCGTCGCTAATTGCCGCGGCGATTATCGGTCCGAACGAGCTCCTCCTACCGCCAGTCACACGTGTCACGTAGATGCCCTGGTCAAGGTCCTCCTCGAGGATCATGCCGATGTCGAGCATTGCGTCTCGGACCTGGTCGAGGGTCGTCGCATCCCGCTTGAGCTGCAGCTGTGTCACGGAGGCCTTCTCGCCGTCGAAGTAGGCGGCGAGCTTCAGCTCCAGCAATTCGTTTTCCATTGCCGCTCCAATCAGTGGATGAAGACGATGCCCTCGAGCCCGCCGAGCATGGCGGTGCGGACCTCGTATTCGGTCTCTGGGAAGTTCTTGAACGCCCTGCCCCTCGCCATGTCCTCGAACATCGGCTTGA
>JAGAWD010000150.1 GCA_017941585.1 Olsenella sp.
CGCATGGACGACCAGGTGAAGCTGCGCGGCCTGCGCGTGGAGCTCGGCGAGATCGAGGGCGTCATGAACTCCTTCCCGGGCGTGCGCACGAGCGTCTGCGTGGTCGTCCACGGCGAGACCGACTACCTGGCTGCCTACTTCACGGCCGAGCGCAAGGTGGACCCCGCCGAGCTTCGGGCGCACCTCTCGAGCTACCTCACCGCCTACATGGTGCCGCAGGCCCTCATGCAGCTCGACGAGATGCCGCTCACGGCCAACGGCAAGGTCGACAAGAAGGCGCTGCCCGAGGCGCAGGTCATGGTCGAAGAACTCGAGCAGCCCCAGAACGAGACGCAGGAGCGCATGCTCGATATCGTCCGCACGGTCATCGGCGTCGACGAGGTCGGCGTCTCCACCGACCTCTTCACCATCGGCCTCTCGTCCATCGGCTGCATACGCCTGTGCGCGATGCTCGACGACGAGTTTGGCGAGACGTTCAAGGTCGCCGACGTCTTCGAGCGAAGGACGGTGAAGGAGCTCGAGAAGCTCCTGTCGCAAGACGCCGAGGCCGAGGGCGAGCCCAGGGCCGAGGCGGGCGAGCCTCGCGACACCTACCCGCTCTCGCAGACGCAGGCGGGCATATTCGTGGAGTGCCTGCGCTTCCCCGAAACCACGGCCTACAACATCCCTCTCCTGTACCGGCTGGACGCCGGCGTGGACCTCGAGCGCCTGGCGGACGCGCTGAGGCGGACGCTCGAGGCGCACCCCTACCTGTTCATGACCGTCCGGCGCGGCGCGGACGGCGAGATCCTCGCCGTGAGGAACGAACCGGTGGCGCCCGAGATACCCATCCGCACGGAGCTGCCTGCGGCAGGCGAGCTCGTCCGCCCGTTCGACGTCCCCGCCGGGGAGAGGCTCTTCCGCGCGGAGCTCTTCGACGCGCCGGAGGGCAAGCACCTCTTCCTCGACACGCACCACATCGTGAGCGACGGCGAGTCGCTCGACATCCTGCTCGACGACCTCGAGCGCGCCTACCGGGGCGAGGAGCTTGAGGCCGAGGCGTACACGGGCTTCGACTACGCGCTCGACGAGGAGCGTTCGCGCGCCTCGGAGCGCCTCGACGTGGCGAGGGCCTTCTACGACGGCGTCTTCCGCGGCTGCGGCGGCGACACCGTGCCCCTCGCAGACGGCGTGCAGACCGACGAGCACATCGCGTTCGCGCGCGTGGAGGCGGACGTCGCCGACGAGGTCCGTTCCTTCTGCGCGGAGAGTGGCGTGACGCCCAACGCCTTCTTCACCACGGCGTTCGGCCTCGCGCTGCAGTCCTACACCGCGGCCGAGGACGGCGCGGTGTTCGCCACCATCTACAACGGGCGCAGCGACTCCAGGCTCGAGCACAGCGTGTCCATGCTGGTCAAGACCCTGCCCGTCCTGTTCGCCGACGACCCCGCCCTCACGGTCCGCGACGCCGTCGCGTCTTGCCAGGGCTACCTGCTCGGCGCCATGGCAAACGACATCTACAGCTTCGCCGAGATCAGCGGCGCCTACGGCATCAAGGGCGACATCCTCTTCGCCTACCAGGGCGACTCCGACGACGTGACGCTCATCGGCGGCGCACCCGCCGAGGAGATCGACCTCGAGCTCTCGCAGGCCAAGGCCGGCATGGACATCGACGTCTACATGAAGGGGGACAAGGTCGTCTTCGACTGCTCGTACGACCCGGCGCGCTACGGCGAGGGCACCGTCCGCGGCCTTTTGGGCGTGGCGCGCGTCGTCTGCCACGAGTTCACGACGAGGGCCACGCTCGGCGACGTCACGCTCGTGACGGAGGGCGACGAGCGGCGCATCCGCGAGCTCCACGACACCGACTGGCCCGTGGCGGAGCGCCCCGCCTACCGCCTGGTGCAGGACCAGGCCGCGGCGCACCCCGACCACGTCGCCCTCGTGGCCTGCGACCGCACGCTCACCTACGGCGAGCTCAACGCCCAGGCCAACGCC
>JAGAWD010000151.1 GCA_017941585.1 Olsenella sp.
GGCCAATGCCGACCGAGGGCATGGGGTACTCGTCCGCCATGCGGACGAGCGCGGAAGAGTTATCCCTTGTCAGAAAGCGATTGCGCGGAGCGCGGTGGCGTCTTTCGTCTCCCATGTCGACCTCCTAATCTGGCAACGATTATCTGTGGAAGAGCATCGAGCGCCATCTCACCAAAGCGATGACGGGCGACGCAGCGGCCTTGCGGCCCGAGCGGGCCAAGGACTTGGGTCTGGGGCATGTGCCTAGAGCCGGTACATGAAGTTGAATACCTCTTCGCGCTGCATGGTAATCTGCACGCCCAGCCTGCCCGCAAGCTCCTGAAGCTGGTCCTGCAGCCGCGCGAAGTCAACGTCGGAACCCGCAAGGTCCACGAGCATCGTCATCGTGAATATGCCCTGGAGGATGGTCTGCGAGATGTCCAGGATGTTGGCGTCGTGCTTCGCGAGGGTACCGGCGACCTCGGCGACGATGCCAGAGCGATCGCTTCCGAGTACGGTGATGATTGCGCGCGACTTGGACTCATCGTTGGCAATGGCCATTCTTCTCCCATCGGTTGTCTTTTCTTCCACGTCATTGTACCCAACGAAAGCGATGCCCCATGGGTGGCTGCTATCATTGAACACGTATGGAAACGTTGTGAAACGCTGCCGCGATGGCCACGTCCACCTCGTCGGCACGTCGAAAGGAGTTGCATTGAGAGACTTCGACTGGACCTCCCCCACGCGGTTCGTCTTTGGCCGCGGTGCCGAGGAGAAGATAGGACCCTGGGCTCGCGAGTCAAAGCTTGAGAGGGCGGTCGTCATCTACGGCAGGGGCCACGTGCTGCGAGATGGGCTCCTCGACCGCGTGACCTCCTCGCTCGACGACGCCGGCATCGCCCACGTCGAGCTGGGCGGCGTTCGTCCCAATCCCGAGGTCAACAAGGTTCGTGAGGGCGTCGCGCTCGCGAAGGAGAGCGGCGCCGACCTCATCGTGGCCGTCGGGGGCGGATCGGTCATCGACACCGCCAAGGCCACGGCGGCCGGGGCCCTCTACGAGGGCGACGTCTGGGACTTCTACCGCCGTCCCGACCCCGTGAGGCCAACGGGCGCCCTCCCCATCGCCGCCGTCCCGACGATCCCCGCAGCAGGCAGCGAGTCCTCCGACTCCACCGTCATCCAGAACGACGAGACGCGCACAAAGTGCTCGTTTCACGCCGACTTCGTGCGCCCTCGCGTGGCGTTCATGAATCCCGAGCTCACCATGAGCCTGCCGGCCTGGCAGACCTTCTCGGGAATCTGCGACATGTGCGCGCACATCTTCGAGCGCTTCTTCTCCGCCTCAGGCGACGTTCCCGTGACCGACGGCATTTCGCTTTCCGTGCTGCGCTCCATCCGCACCGAAGCGATCAGACTGAGGAGGGATCCCTCGAACTACGACGCCAGGGCATCGATCATGTGGGCCTCTACCCTCGCGCACAACGGACTCTGTGGCCTCGGCCGCACCGAGGACTGGGCCTCGCACGCCCTAGAGCACGAGCTCTCCGCCGCCCATCCCGAGATCACGCATGGCGCCGGGCTTGCCGTCGTGTTCCCCGCCTGGATGCGCCACGTGTACGAAGAGAAGCCCAATCGCTTCGCGCTTCTTGGGAAGGAGATGTTCGGGCTTGTTCCGACGGGTAACGAGAAGGCGGATGCCCTCGCCGCTATCGACCTCGTGCAGGACTTCTTCGTCTCGCTCGGCATGCCACGCTACCTCGACGAGTTTGGCCTGACGCCAGGTGACGTGGACGACCTGGTAGAATCCCTCGTGCGCACCAAGGGCGAGAGCTTCGGAAACTTCAAGCGCCTGGGCGCGGCAGACGCGCGCTCCATATACCTCTCCGCATTCGAGCCGCACGACTAGGGCGGTCAGCAGACCCGCCGGCACCTGCGATCGGAGGCGTGCGGCCGAATGGGACGAAAGGCAAAAAACGACCCCGCCCGAGACTCTCTCGGGCGGGGTCGCTTTCCGCCAAGCCGACAACCGATCGGAGCTGTAGACGTTACTCCGACTGGGACTCGAAGAGGGCACGCACCTCATCCGTGGTGGAACCAAGGGCCACCGCCAGCTCCTCAAGGGAACGCTGGCTCGCGTGCTTGAGAATGCGCTCGTAGACCACGGGCGGCTTCTTGTTGGCAGACCGTGCCTCCGCAATGCGCTTGCGGAACGTCTTCACGATGCGCACGGCGTCGCGACAGGTCCCCTGGCGAATCTCGTTCTTGAAGTGTTCCTCCTCGAGAGAGGCGCTTCCCCCGCAGACCTCCTCGACGTCCAGATCGGAATACTCGTTGATGAGGTCTCTCGCCTGTTCCTCCGTAAGGATGGGGCGGAGCCTTCCCTCGCTGGCCACAGGAAAGCTGATCTTCATGGGGTGGCGAGCGCCAACGGGAAGAAGCATGTATGTGGCCGTAGGTCCATCGACAATCTCTTCGACCCTGCAGACGCCTTGCCCAGGATGGACAATGTACTCGCCGACTTCATACATATGCAAACACTCCCTTCGCGCAATACGAAAATGATTTTAGCACGAGGGGAGGTGTAATTTCAAATTCTACCGATTAACTATTGCATACACTACTGCACTTGTGTATTTTAAACTGTTTGGCATTGAGTTATCCGTCGCGCACGATACGCTACGCACCCTCCCCCGCGGGCTTCTCGGATGTCGCCGGACAGCAGGAGACGACCCACGAGACGAAGTTGGACTGAGCGTCGCCCTCACGCTCCGCAAGCTCGTAACCCTTACCCCACACCTCGGTGAAGGCCACGTCCGCAACGCCGTCATAATGGGAGAGTGCGAGCGCGAGGTTGGCCTCGGTGGTCAGCGAGGAGCCAGTCTGGAAGAGCCCGGAGTTGATGCGCCAGTGGGGCGCTACGGCCGCGGTACCAAAGCCGGCATAGTGCCCGCTCAGGTGATAGAGGGGGTTCATCGCGTTCACGCGCTCCGCCATCGTGGAGTCCATCGAATCCTTCTTGACGACGTCTGCGGACCACTCGGTCAGATACGCCTCGTTCCAGTCAGGGCAGGCGGCATAGGCGTCGTGTCTGCTCGAGATCAAACTGGAGATGGTGCCGTTGAAGTGAAGCGTGGACTCGTCGGCAATGCCAAAGAGCTGGTTTGTGGCACTGGAGCGGTCAAGCGCGTCGAAGGCGGGAACACCCTTGTCCGGCTTCCTGCAGTGCGTGACGAAGTCCCAGAGCCCAGCCACGCGCGCCGAATTGCGAGCCGCGCTGTACGTGAGCCAGCGATAGTCAGAGTTAAGCGCCGCAATGTAGCTGGCGAGGGAGTCGTACACCGTTGCCGACACCGTTGTGACGCCCGTCTCGCCGTTCGACGGCGCGGAACTACCCTCCGTGCCAACCGTAGAGAGATCGGCCACGGCGGCGCCGGACGCTGCCAGGTTCGGATCTCCGGGAAAGGCGGGGTCGATCAGGCGCGACGGGGTCGCGGTGTAGGGGAACTGGGTGCGCGAGAAGAAGTCGGCCGCCGCATCTTCGATCAGACCAATGACGTAGTCGTAGTACGACCCCTCAAGATAGGCTCCGTCCTGAACCGAATCGAGCGTCAGTTGGTTGTCGCGGTCATCTCGCAGGTCCATCTGGTTGACGTAGTCGCCATAGGACGCCGCGAGGTCGTTGGAAAGGAGCTTGGTCCACGTACCGTCGGCACGGGCGCCTTCGCCCATGAATTGCCCCATCATCCACTCATAGGAGCTGTCCGCCGTGTCGAAGGACATGACGGGGCACCAGGAGGCGGACCCAAAGACCGCATCGGAGAGAGGCTTGCCCTCCCCGTCGTGAGTCGCGGCCCCTATGGACTCGAGGTACTTGACGTACAGTGCAGAGTTGCCCATGGCCCCCATGAGAGCCGAGATGCCTCCTCCGCCGCCATAGCCGAAGGTAAAGACACGCTCGGAGCTGAAGGGGAGCGAGCTTGCGTTATACCGGAGGTATCGCACCGCCGCCTTGAGGTCGACGACGGGCCAGGGGGCGCCGCCCGGGTACATCTCGTTCGACCCACTTACGTAGCCGCCAGACCTGCCACGGAACCCCGCATACACATACACGATGCCCTGGGAGAGATAGGTACCGAGACCCTCGTAGCTGTATGCCGTTGGGCACGCCTGAGCGGCGATGTGCGCGGAGTTGATGGGCATCACGACCGGTGCGGTCTTGGGCGTGAACGTACCGACGACAGCATCCTCTTTCACGGTGCAGGTATAGGTGTCCCCATTCGCCTTCGCGTCAAAGTACGCGCCCGGCACAAAGATGGCGAGCGACTCGTACGCAGCGTTTGCCGGCTTGAGGCAGTACTTGAGGCCAAGCTGATAGTAGCAGTCGTTCTCCTTGTCGTACTTCCAAGCCGAGTTGTCGAGCGCAAGATCCTTGAACTCGTTCAGGTCGACCTTGGGCGTGGCGTCCTCCGCCTTGTCGCCTCCC
>JAGAWD010000152.1 GCA_017941585.1 Olsenella sp.
CCGCGGCGACGGCTGGGCCTGGCTCGCCGACGCCGACGGCCGGCTCGCCACGGGCGACGGCTGGGCCGTCACCGACGCCTACGGCCGGGGCACGCAGCGCTACTTCCTCTCCGACCGGGGCGGCTGGTCGCTCGCCCGCGTGGGGGAGTTCAGCGTCGACGGCAGGCGCTACTTTGGCAGGAGCGACCATGCCTTCGAGCTGAGAAACGACGCCGTGTTCCTGGGTGGGGAGTGGCTCTGGGCCGACAACGACGGCGTCCTCTCCGCTGCGTCCGAGCTCGTCTCCCGCGTCCTCGACTCGGTCTACAACACCCCCGCGACGCCCAGCGGCTACTGTGCGGCGTGGGTCGAGTACGTCATCGAGAACGCGGGGCTCGGCTACTTCGAGGGAGACGCCTGCGACCTCTACGACTGGTACTGTCACACGGGTGACCTCGCGGCCCTCAGGCCGGGCATGATAGTCGCGGTCTCGAGCCATCCTCACTCGTGGGCGGGCTCGATCTGGGGGCACGTGGGCGTGTACGCCGGAAACGGCATAATCCGCGACAGCGTGGGCGGCGAGGTTCGTGACGTCGCCGTCGACAGGTGGCTCTCCTACTACGGCGCAAGCGTCCAGCCCAGGTGGGGCTGGCTCGGCGACGTCGCCGTCTGCTAGGGGGCCGTCTGACGCGGGACGTTCGTCATGGGCCGCTGCCGGGGAAGCACGCCAGGGCTGCTGCCGGGGAGTCGTCTGGCAGCGAGTCGTCTTGCAGGATGAGATCGATTCTGGACTTTTCGAAACCTCTGGCGGGTGGCCCCTTCGTACAAAATGCCTCAGGAGAACGATTGGCTGAGAGACCCAGGCGCAAAATGGCCCCGAGTGGACGATTGGCCGTGGGCCTCAGGCGCAAAAGTGCTTCTAGTGGACGATGCCAGGCGCAAAAGTGCTTCGAATGGACGATTCGGGAATCCACACGAGGGCATTTTGCGCCTGGGGCAATCCACACGGGGCCATTTTGCGCCTGGGGGTCGGCGGCGGGAATCCACACGAGCCATTTTTGCGCCTGGGGGTCGGCGGCGGGAATCCACACGAGCCATTTTTGCGCCTGAGGGCAGTCGGCGGGGGGGATGCGGAGCGGTTTTGCGCCTGGGGGCCGCCGACGAGGAGCCACTCGGCGGGGTTTGCACTGGAGAACGACGCGACTCCATTTTTCTTGCGTTGCGCCCCACTAGAAATCCCTGAAGAGCGCATTTTTCGCGTATGGACCCTGCGGCACGCGCAGAGACGTCCGCGGCACGCGCGCGGGGAGGATGGGTCCCTACGACCCCAGGCTGGCCGTTAGCTCACGCGCCCGGAGTCCATCGAGTAGGTCCTGTCCGCGATCGCCATGGTCGACGGACGGTGGCTTACGAGCACCACGGCGCGCCTGCCGCGTTCGGCCTCGAGGCTGCGCAGGATCTCGCCCTCGTTCAGCGCGTCGAGGTTGCTTGTCGGCTCGTCGAGGAGAAGCAGGGGAGCGTCGTGCAGAAACGCGCGCGCGAGCCCCAGCCGCTGCCGCTCCCTGCCGGAGAGCGTGTCGCCCAGCTCGCCGACCATGGTGTCGTAGCCGTCGGGCAGGCTCTCGATGAAGTCGTGGACCGAGGCCGCGCGGCACGCGGAGACGAGCTCCTCCTCAGTGGCGTCGGGCCGTGCGATGAGCAGGTTGTCGCGGATGCTGTCGTGGAAGAGCATGGTCTCCTGCTCGACGAGGGCCTCCGTCTCGCGCAGGGTAGCGGTGGGGATGCCTCGCACGTCCTCGCCGGAGATCGTGACGCTGCCGGAGTCGACGTCCCAGAATCGCATGAGGAGCCTGAGCAGGGTGGACTTGCCCGAGCCGCTCCTGCCGCAGATCCCGACGACCTCTCCGGGCGCGACGTTGACCGACACGTCGTCGAGCACGCGCTCGCCTTTGCCTGCCGGGCCGGCGGACGTCGCGTCGGCGGACGTCGGGCCATAGGAGAAGGTCACGGCCTCTGCGGCCGCGCCCGCGAAGGGGCCGGGGTCGGCACCGGCCTCCACCTCGGCGACCACGGGCTTCTCGTCGAGGATCGAAAGGACGCGCTCGCCCGCGGCGAGGGTCCCCTGCAGGGTGGATCCGAGTGCCGCCAGCGCCGTCACGGGGCCGAACGACGAGACGAGCGCGACGGCGGAGAGGGCGGCCGACGCCGGTGCGACGGCGCCTGCGCGCGCGAGCGCCGTCGCCGTGGACAGGCCCGCCGCCGAGAAGCACATGATGAGGGCCGTGGTCGCGGCGGAGGAGGTGCCGGCCCTGGCGCTGAGGCCGGCCTGCACGCCAGAGAGCTCCCGCGAGCGGCGGTCGAGCTCTTCGAGCCGTCGCGCGCCCGCGGAGAACTGCGTCACCTCGGAGAGGCCGCGCAGGCCGTCGAGGACGAAGCCCGAGAGGCCGGCCGCCTGGTCGCGCGCCTGGCGCCCGGCGTCGCCCGAGGCGGCGGAGGTGGCGAGCGGAACGACGACGCCCACGGCGGCGTAGGCGAGCGCCGACACGAGGGCGAGCGCGGGATGGACGCTTGCCTGCCAGGCGACCATGACGCCCGAGGTGACGAGCGCGATCGCGACCGGCGAGACGGTGTGGGCGAAGAAGACCTCGAGCAGCTCGACGTCGGCCGTGACGGTGGAGACGAGCTCCCCGCGGCTCGTGCCCGCGAGCTTGGCGGGGGCGAGCCGGCGAAGCGATCCGAACACGAGGTCGCGCACGTGGGCCAGCAGGCGGAAGGCGATGTAGTGGTTCGTTCGCTGCTCGGCGTAGTGCAGGACGCCGCGCGCCACCGCGAGCGCGAAGAGAGTCCAGACGACGGGGGCGAGGTCGATGCCGCCCGCCGCGCC
>JAGAWD010000153.1 GCA_017941585.1 Olsenella sp.
GAAGATGGACCCAGACATCGACTTCCGTGCCGTCGCGCAGCAGACCCCAGGCGTCTCGGGCGCCGACCTCGCGAACATGATCAACGAGGCGGCCCTCAGAGCCGTTCGACAGGGACGAAAGCGCGTAATACAGGAGGACATCACGGAGTCCGTCGATATAGTGCTGGCTGGCGAGAAGAAAAAGTCCACCGTCCTGTCGGAGCACGAGAAGGAGGTCGTCGCCTACCACGAGACGGGCCACGCCATCGTTGCCGCGGTGCAGAACGGGCGCCGTCCCGTATCTAAGATCACCATCGTACCGCGCACCTTCGGGTCGCTCGGCTTTACCATGCAGAGCGAGGAGGACGAGCACTACCTCACCACGCGCGAGGAGTACAAGGAGCAGATAGCCGTGCTCTGTGGCGGGCGCGCCGCCGAGGAGCTCATCTTCGGCCAGATAACGTCGGGCGCCGCAAGCGACATCGAGCGAGCGACGAAGATCGCGCGCACCATGGTCACCCAACTCGGCATGTCGGAGCGCTTTGGCATGGTCGCCGTGGGCGAGTCGCGCAACCGCTACCTTGGCGGCGGCACTGAGCTCACCTGCTCCGATGCGACCGCTACGCAGGTCGACATTGAGGTGCAGGCAATCGTCGAGGAGGGCAGGCAGATGGCCCTCAAGACGCTCAAGGAGAACAGGTTCAAGCTGCACGAGATCGCCCATTACCTCCAGAAGAAGGAGACGATCACGGGCGAGGAGTTCATGAACATCCTGACGCGCGACGACGGATTTGCCCCCAAGATGGGAACGGACTCCAACGCTGACGCCAGCCCTAGCTCCAACGCCTAGATCGACGGCCGGCCCTTGGCGCACAGCTCCCAGAAGGCGACCGCCGATGACGCGGCGACGTTGAGGGAGTCGACGCCATGAGACATCGGGATGATCACCGTCTCGTCCACCCTCTCGAGAACGCCCTGGGTCAGCCCAGTTCCCTCCGTCCCGAAGAAGAGGGCCAGTCGATCCCTTCCCGCCAGGGAGGGGTCGTCTAGGCGAAGGGCGCGGTCGTCGAGGGCGAGGGCGACCGTGCCAAAGCCAAGCCGCTCAAGCTGTCCAAAGACGGACTCCGGCCAACTTCCCTCGGCCACCGCCCATGGCACCTGAAAGACCGTTCCCATGGACACTCGTATGGATCTGCGGCTCAGGGGGTCGGCACACTCGGGCGAAAGCACTATGGCGTCCACCCCAAGCGCGGCCGCCGAGCGGAACACGGCCCCCACGTTCGTCACGTTCGTCAGCCCCTCGATAACCGCAACGCGCCGCGCGCCCGAAAGGACGTCGGACAACCGACGGGCGGGGGGCCTTCTTACACAGGCAAAGTAGCCCCGCGTCACCTGAAAGCCCGTGATGTCGCAAAGGACCTCGCGCGAGGCGACGTATACCTCGATTTCCTTCTCGCGCAGCTCGGGAACCGTGTCGAGCAGATTCTCCAGATGCCTCTCGTCGACGAGAACCGACACAAACTCGAGCCCTACGAGGGCCGCCAACCTGATTACGTAGAGGGACTCGCATACGACGAGGGCCTCCTCGGGGTGCAGGGCGTTTCTCAACTGGCGCTCCGTAAGTCTCGCGTAGGCATCGATCCTGCGATCAGAAAAATCAAAGATACGTGTAGTTGTCATTGAGTGCGCCACCGTTCTCCCAAAAGATCTTCTGGGGATTAAAATTAAGAGCTGTTGTATACGATAGAGCCCCGCGCAGCGAGGCGGCTACGGAAATCGAGGATTCCCTTGACGCAACAAAGCCCCGACCCCAAAAACGAGCCGATGAAGATCGGCGTAATCCATGCAGAGCCCTCACGCCGAGGAGCCCACTTCGCTCCAGCGGCCGAGCAGGACAAAACCAATCCCCCACATCAGCCGAGCGCTCCGGCGGCATCGGAGGCGACCCCGGACGAGAACACCGGCGGACGCAAGAAGATTGCCGCCATCGTCGTTGGCGCCGTTGCCCTCGTCTACCTTGGCGGAGTAATCCTTTGGTCGAACGTCTTCATGCCCAACACGAAGGTCAATGGCGTAGACGTCTCATTCAAGAGCCCCGCCTCGCTCGCAAGCGAGAGCGAGAGTCACCTCAAGGACTACACGCTCAACGTCGACGGGGGCGACGTGAGCCTCGTCATCACCCAGCCCGACGTCAACCTCGCAATCGACTACGACTCCTATGCCGCGGAGGCCATGTCCAAGGTGGTGCCCTGGACCTGGCCGGTCGTCATCTTCACGGGAAGTGACGTCAAGATCGAGGCGCCGATCTCCTATGACGACGACAAGCTCACCACGCTTGTCAAGGGAATGGTTGACAAGCACAACGCCACCGCCACGCCCTCGACCGATGCCACGGCAAGCTTCAACGCGGAAACGGGCAAGTTCGAGCTGGTCAAGGAGTCCATCGGCACCGTCTGGGACGAGGGTGTCGTGAAGAGGCTCGTCACCGAGGCGCTGTCTTCGGATGCGAGGCAGCTGCAGCTCGCGGACAATGCCGTCGCCCACCCGAATGTCTCCTCCACCGATGCAAGGCTGGCGCAGGCAATCAGCCAGGCGAACGACTACCTGATGGCAACGCAGTCTCTCGTCGCCAACAAAGCCGAGGTGTACTCCGTCGGCGCCGCGGACATCTCCCAATGGGTGAAGTTTGGCTCCGACCTCTCGGTCACCGTTGACGCTGCAGCCATTACCGGTTGGGCGAACGACGTCCTGGCACCAAAGCTGGACACGATTGGCACCACGCGCACCTACACCCGTAGCGACGGAAAGCAGATTACCGTAGAGGGAGGCACCTACGGTTGGAGCGTTGACGGTGAGGCGCTCGGCAAGACACTTGCACAGAACATACAGGCGTCGCGCGCGTCAACCGTGGAGGTACCGTGGCTCGAGACCGCAGCAGTCTGGCTCCCGGGTGGCGCCGAGTGGGGCAATCGCTACATCGACTGCGACCTCTCAGAGCAATACGCCCGACTCTATGACGAGAGCGGCAACGTCATCTGGGAGAGCAGCTTCGTAAGCGGCGACATCTCGGAGGACAGAGGCACGCCCGAGGGCGTGTGGTCAATCACCGGGTCCATGGGAAGAAACCAGACCCTCAAGGGCCTCGACGAGAACGGGGATGGCGAGCCGGACTACGAGAGCCATGTCGCCTACTGGATGCCCTTCGTGGGCAACCTCGTCGCATTCCACGACGCAGACTGGCGCAGCAGCTTTGGCGGAAGCATCTACATGACGAACGGAAGCCATGGCTGCGTGAACCTCCCCGTCGGCGCAGCAGCGGAGCTCTATGAGCTGACGCACGTCGGCGAAGTGGTCGTCGCGCACTACTGATATCCGTTCGTCGGCCAAGGGCGTCTCAGGCACAAGCCTAGAGTTGGGCTTTCGATACTTTCGGTGGATGACCCCAGGCGCAAATGCGCCTCGAGCGGACGGCTGTCCGAGGGGTTGGAGCGCAAAAGTGCCTCGAGTGGACGACCGAGCGAGGGGTCGGAGCGCAAATGTGCCTCGAGTGGACGACTCGGAGCGCAAAAGTAGCTCGAGTGGACGATTGGGGAATCCACTCGAGGCCGATTTGCGCTCCTGCGAATCCACTCGAAGGGGTTTTGCGCTCCAAGGGCGCCAACGCGAATCCACTCGAGGCCGATTTGCGCTCCTGCGAATCCACTCGAAGGGGATTTGCGCTCCAAGGGCGTCGGATAATGGGGGTGCGGCAGGATTGTTGGAGACATGGATGGGATTGGAGGTCCCGCATGTACTCCAGGGAAGAGGTCGAGCAGGCCCTCGCCGCCTACGCGCGGCTGGGCTCCTCGGCAAGGGCGACCGAGCTGCTCGGCTACCCCGACAAGGCGACGCTGCGCCGCTGGGCGGCCGGGAGTTTCGAAGAACAAGATTGCATCCGATGGACCAGAGAGGGGCCGCGTCCCGAATGGGATGCGGCCCCACCTGTACGGCAGCCGTGTGCATGCGCCCACCAGAACTGTTTTTGGGCGCCTCTGGTTCGCGGGCGAACGGTTGGGAGGGGTCTAGAACGGCATCTTCCCGCCACCGAAGCCACCCATGCCGCCACCCATGCCCATTCCCTTGAACATGTTCTGCATCTGACGACGGGCCTTCTTGGAGTTCCCTCCACCGGAAGATATCTGTCGCATCTTGCCCATCATCTTGTTCATCTCGCCCCACTGCTTCAGGAGCTGGTTGACCTCCTGCACCGTACGACCGGAGCCCTGGGCAATGCGCTTTCTCCTCTGGCCGTTGATCTTCTTTGGCTTCAGGCGCTCTTCCTTGGTCATCGAGTGGATCATGGCCTCGATGCGGGTTATCTGGGAGTCATCCATGGCCCCGCCCGCCTGCTCGAGCATCCTGTCGCCGCCGGGGAGCATGCCAATCATCTTTTTGAGGCCACCCATCTTGCGGACCTGCTGCATCTGGTCGAGCATGTCGTCCATCGTGAAGCCCTCGCGAAGCATGCGCTCGGCATTCTCGAGGTCCTGCTCGTCAGCCGCCTTCTGGGCCTGTTCGATGATTCCGTACACGTCGCCCATGCCCAGGATGCGCTTGGCCATGCGATCTGGATGGAACACCTCGAGCGAGTCGGGCTTCTCCCCCATCGAGACGAACTTGATGGGCTTGCCCGTCACCTCACGAACCGAGAGCGCGCCACCGCCACGCGCGTCACCGTCGAGCTTGGACATGATGACGCCGTCAAAGTCCACGCGATTGGCGAACTCGGTGACCACGTTCACGATGTCCTGGCCCGTCATGGCGTCAACCACCATGAGGATCTGGTCGGGCTTGACCGCGTTCTTGACGTCAACGGCCTCCTGCATCATCTCCTCGTCGATCTGGAGACGTCCCGCCGTGTCGACGATGACGATGTCGTTGAGGTGGTCGACGGCCTCCTGGATGGCGCCCTTGGCCACCTTGACGGCGTCCGTGCCGTCCCCACGGAACACCGAGACGCCAATCTCGCCACCCAGGGTCTCGAGCTGGTCGGCGGCGGCAGGGCGGTGCACGTCGCAGGCAGCGAGCAGCGGGCTGTGACCCTGCCCCTTGAGCAGGTACGCAAGCTTGGAGGCCGCCGTCGTCTTGCCGGAGCCCTGAAGACCGACGAGCATGATCACGTTGGGCGTGCGGTTCTGGGCAAGCACGAGCTTGGACTCAGTCGTGCCGAGAAGCTCCGTCAGCTGGTCGAGAACGATGCGCACGACATTCTGGGCCGGGGTGAGCGACTCAAGCACCTCGGCCGTCATGCACTGCTCCTTGCATTTCGCAACGAAGCTCTTCACGACTCTATAGTTGACGTCTGCCTCGAGCAATGCCATGCGAATCTCACGCATGGCGGAGTTGATGTCGTCCTCGGTAAGCCGACCCTTGCCGCGAAGCTTGTCGAAGGTCGCGTTAAGCCTGTCGGAAAGACTGTTGAACATGTGTCACCCCTTATTCTCCGCCAACGAGCGCACGCGAGAAGTCGAGCGCGTCGAAGGTCTGAAGGTCGTCTATCCCCTCTCCCACGCCTATGCGATAGATCGGAAGGCCAAGATCGTGGGAGATTGCGACGGCGATGCCGCCCTTGGCCGTGCCGTCGAGCTTCGTGACGACGATTCCGTCGAGCTCGAGGGCCTCGTTGAATTCCTTGGCCTGGTTAAGTCCATTCTGCCCTGTCGTGGCATCTATTACCAGTACGACCGAAACTGGCATGTTCGATCGCTTGCGCGTCACGTTGACAACCTTTGCAAGCTCGCGCATGAGCTCGGGGCTGGTATGAAGGCGACCCGCGGTGTCGATTAGGACCAGGTCGGCGTCCTGTCGTTCGGCCTGCTCGATAACCTCGTAGCACACGCTGGCGGGATCGGCGCCGCGCTCGCGCGTGACGATCTCCGTGCCCGAGCGCTCTGCCCACACCTCGAGCTGCTCGATCGCGGCCGCCCGGAACGTGTCCGCGGCGCCCAGGATGCAGCGTTTTCCTTCGCTCCTGGCCACTCCCGCAAGCTTCCCGCAGGTCGTCGTCTTTCCCGCACCGTTAATTCCGACAAACAGCACGCAGGAGGGGGTGTCGGAGAAGGGATCTCGATCGGACGTGGCGAACTCGCTCGCAATGCGCCTCGCAAGCGCGTCCCTCAGCTTGGGTGCCGTCAGGATGGACTCGCGTGCGGCCTGCTCGCGCAGGTCGTCGGTCACCTGCATGGCGACCTCCGCACCCATGTCGCCCATGACGAGGCGGTCCTCCAGGTCTTCCCAGAAGTCCTCGTCGACCTCGCCACCCATGTAGAAGACTTCGCTCAGCGCCTCGCGCGAGCGCTCAAGCCCCTTCTTGAGGCGATCAAACATAACCATTAGGCCTCAACCACCTTTCCGGTCCTCTTGTCGAGACGCTGGCTCACCACGCGGCTTACGCCGTCTGCCTGCATGGAGACGCCGTAGAGCACGTCCGCCTCTTCCATCGTACGCCTCTGGTGAGAAATTACTATGAGCTGCGTCGTGTCCCTGAGCGCCTCGATGGCGTCGAGGAGCTTTGAGAGGTTCGAGTCATCCAACGCAGCCTCGACCTCGTCGAAC
>JAGAWD010000154.1 GCA_017941585.1 Olsenella sp.
CTGGGGGCTCTCATCGAGCTCGAGGTCGCGAAGAGCGAGAGGAGGGAGGACCTTGCCAAGGCACGTAGGCCCAGGCACCTTAGATAGCAGGGGCCTCGTGGTGCTGGAACACCCGAGGCCCTAAAGAATTCTAACGGCGCCGCCTAGAAGGAAGCGTAGGCCGCCGTCGGCTCCATCTTCGCACCGCGGTACCCAAAAGTCAATCGCGGTCAACCGCGCGGCCAAGCGCAACGAGGGCCGCTTCCCCGAGGACTTCCGGTTCAGGATCACGAGGGACGAACTCGGCAGCCTAAGATGCCAGATTGGCATCATAGCAGGTCGGGATGCTAGTTTTGTCATCGGCAGGACCTACCTGCCCTACGTCTACACCGAGCAGGGAGTCGCGATGCTCTCGGCGATCCTGCGCAGTCAGGTCGCCATCGACGCAAGCGTCCGTATCATGCGTGCCTTCGTCGAGATGCGCCACTTCGCCGCGGACAACGCTTCCATGTTCGAGCAGATCCGCGCCGTGGAGCCGCGCCAGCTTGAGCGCCAGAGGACCACCGACGAGCGCCTCGAGCACGCGTTCGACTACATGGAGACCCACGATACCCCCATCAGAAGGGTTCCTTGACGGGCAGGTCCACGACGCCCTCGAGCTCCTGGTCTCGCTCGTGCGGAGGGCCGAACGCGAGACCGTGCTCGTCGACGGCTGCGTGGACGCCGGCACCCTCAACATACTCTCCAAGAAGCGGAACGGCATGGAGGCCACCGTGTGGACCCATCCCAGCACGAAGCTGACGCGGCGCGACGCCGAGACGGTCGGCTCGGTCCTCGCGAGGCTCGTCAGGTGGAAGCGACGGGCGGCGCGTGGGCGGTCCTGTGCCCGCTTGCATGCGCCCCACTTGCGCGAACCGCGGAATCGAGCTGCGGGTGCGCGTGGGCGTACGCGGGCGCGCGTGGGCACACGCAGCCGCAGCGCTGCTAGCAGGAAAGCTCCACGCACGGACAGGCGACGCTGGCGAGGTCCGCAGCCACCTTGCAGCCGAAGGCGTCGACGATAAGCGCGGCAAGGTGGTCACGGGCGGCGACCACGGCGTCGTGGTTCTTATCGGTGAAGCCGTCTATGGGGATGAGGGCCGACGTGGCGCCGGGACCGGTCTTGCCATTCTCGCTCTGTCGCCACGTCCACCTTCTCGTCTGGACGAGGTTCCCCTCCGCGTAGACGAGCTCCCCTGGAGCGAGCGTGGGGTCCGCCTCGCTCGAGCCCAGCGGCACGAACACGTCGCCCTCGCGCGACATGCGCAGCTCGAGCACGCTCTTGGGCGTCGACATCACGTGCACGCCGAGCGGCAGGCCGTGTGCGATGGAGACGGCGTTGCCGAGGTCCACGAGCGCGTTGATGCGGCCCACACCCTTGCCCTTGGCCACGCGGCGAAGGAGGGCGATGTTGGAGGACGGGTAGCGGCTCGGGCTCATGCCGAGCGCGTGGAAGGCCTCGCGATATGGCTGGACGCGCGGGTCCTCGCTGGCCTTAATGCCAGCTAGGCGCACCTCGGCGTCCGAGATGGCCGCGGCGAGCGCGCGCTCGGCCGCCGGGCTTGGCCGCGAGTTGTCGAAGCCCTCCGCCCACACGAGCCCCACGCAGAGCGTGGGAAGCGTCTCGAACACCTCCGCGCCGATCTGGAACATTGCCATGCGCACACCTCCTGTCGTCAGCGGCCTCCATTCTACCGCCGGGGCGACGATTGCCGAGAGCGCGGGGCGGGTGGGGCGGCAATCGGCCGCCATCCCCGGAGGGGCAACGATCCCACGAGGCGGATGGTCGCGCTCGTGCCCTGAACGTCGAAACTCGAGCATTGCCGCCACTACCCGTCCCGGTCGGGCGCAACATCAATATAGTATTTGCAAGTGTTATAAACTGCAGAGGCCATTCGGGCGCAACGCCGCTCGAGGGCGCCGCCGCGCAGAGGAAGTAGCCGCGCCGGCAGGCTGCGCAAGACACCACGAAGAGGAGGCAACATGATCAGGGTCTATCCCGCAAGCGAGGCTCCCAGGCAGGTGAGAAAGTACGTGTCTGCCAACGATGAGAACGTCTTCA
>JAGAWD010000155.1 GCA_017941585.1 Olsenella sp.
CGGCCAGGAGGCCGTCGACGTCGCTCGTGGGGCTGAGGAAGTTGGTGCGGAGCGCCTTCAGGTACTCGGCATCCGCCCTCTAGTCGAACTCGGGCGACACGCCGCTCTCGACGTGCTGGACCCACCAGTCGAGCGCCTTCGTGACGTAGGCCTGCTCGAAGTCGGGGTAGCGCTCGGACACGCTGAACTCGAAGGTCGCCGTGTTCTCGGCGCTCACCACGAAGTCCTCGGGGTGGTCGTAGTCGCCGTCGGACAGGAAGGTCGCGACCATCACCACCTCGTCGCAGCCGAGCAGCCACGCGTAGAGTGCGGCCTGAAGGGCGTAGTACTCGGGGATGTCCTCGGCCCAGTCCTCGGCGCGCTTGGTCGTCTTGAACTCAAGCACCGCGTCGGTGTGGCCCACGAGGCCGTCGGCGGTTCGGTCCCAGTCCTCCGAGGGGAGCAGGGCGTCCCACATGCCCCCGAGCACGGGGTGCGTGAAGAAGTTGCCCCAGGTCTTCTTGAAGAAGTCGGGACCCCAGACGTCGGTCGGGTCGATCAGGTCGTCCATGGCGTAGGCCTCGCGCATGTACTGGATCTGCTTAGGCTCAATCGCCTTGCCCGCCTTCGTGTAGATGGTGTCCTCGAAGGGAGGCTCGTAAAGCTTGGTGCACTGGGACCACATCTGGAACGGGGTGCTCCACTTGTTGAGGCCGAGCACCGACGCGAAGCGCGTTCCCGTGAGCTTCTTCGTCCGCTTGGGCGGGTCGATCGAGATGGTGTTGTCCGTGTTCCAGGTGACGTTCACCTATCGCTCCTTTCCCGCGAAGCTCGCCTCGGCGAGGGCCTCGCGCACCTTGGGAGTCGCGGCAAGGACGCCCGTGATCTCCCAGAGTTCCTCCTGCGCCTTCGCAATGGTCGCAGCCGCCGTCATGGGGTCGAGCTTGCGACTGTCGAAGACCTGCGTGATGTCGAGTACGGTCGCGAAGCTCTCGTGCGGGTCGACGCCCAGCTCCCTGGTGTCGGTGGAGAGGCCTACCCTCGTCATTCGGCGCCTCCCTCGCTGTCGAGGCGCTGCTTCAGCTCGCCAAGCTGGCGGAGGAAGCCCTCGGCGTCCTTCTTGGTGAACTCGCCCTTGAGGTTGCCGGTCTTAGCGCCGATTTCGGCGATGGCGGCGCTGACCTCAGGCTCGCCGCCGTAGGCGTCCTTCAGCGTCTTGATGGCGCGGGTGAGCTGCCTGATCTGCATCTTGGTCGCCTGGCTGTCGGCTGCGGTGATGCCCTTGGCCGTCTCCTTGCGCTGGGAGGCCGTCGCGGGCCTCTGGGACGCCGCCTTCGCGGTGGCCTTGGGAGCGGAGCGCTTGGAGGTGCTGACCTTCGCCTTGGAGGTCTCCGCGTTCTTGGCAGGCTCCTTGGTGGGCGACCCGGTCTCAGGCTCGATCTCGTCGGGCATGGCGAGGTCGAGGACCTGCATCTTGATGTAGCGGCGCAGGTAGGTCTGCACGCTGCCCTGCATCTGGACCGCGTTCTGCTTCTTCTTGCCCGCGTTGGTCACGATCGGCTCGATGTCAAGCCAGGGCAGGCAGAACTCGATGACCTGCGAGGGATCGTCGACGTTGACGACGCGCGAGACCGCATGGGGCTGCTCGTCGGTGACGGTCGAGTTGCCAGCCGCGTCGGTGAAGGTCTCTCGGTTCCCCTTGTGGTAGGTGAACTGCTCAAGCAGGCCGACCTCGGCGAAGATCTTGTTCTGAAGCGGGACGATGTCGCCCAGCTCCATGTAGGTCCAGCCGTCATAGTCGTTGAGGCCGCTCTTGGTGGGGTTGGCCTCGTCGACCATGAGGCGTGCCGTGGCGAGCTTCTGCCACACGTTCATGCTCTTGTAGTCAGGCGCCTTGGTGGTTGTAGCCATCTTCCTTCTCTCCTCTTTCTCGAAGTCGTGCGCGCGCCTCTCGGCGAGCGCCACGTACCATTGCTTGTCGATCTCGGACATGTCGGGCATGCCGTCGTTGCGGACGAGGCAGTGCTCGGGGAGGCTCTCGACCTTCGCCACGCGCCCGTCCGCAGCCTTCACCTTGTAGAGGCGCCCGAGGCGCTCGTCGGAGCAGGCGAAGACTCGGTTGCAGCGCTGGACGTCCACCTCCTCGCCGTCCACCAGCTGGTAGACGCGCGAGAACTTAGAGCCTGCCTTGGCGATGATCTGGAACCTCTGAGGCTCGTCGCAGCCCATGACGGTCTCCCTCACGGGGACCCCGTCGAGCAGCCACGCCCTGAGGGCGTCAGCGACGATGGTCGCGTTGTTGTTGGCGGAGAACGCGCCCGCCTTGCTGGTGCCGCGCACCAGGTACCCGCCCTTGACCTTCTCGTGGCCGTCGGTGGTGCGCATGGCGTACCCATTTACGTCCTTCTGCCAGATGATTTCGATCTCGTCATCCTCAAGCCCGAACCCGGTTCGACTCATCCACTCGTCGTGTATGGCCTTGTATGTCTCGTAGTCCTCCTCTTCGAGGGAGACCATGACGCCATCGGTATTGAGCTGGATGAGCCTGAGGCTGGGGATGTCCCGCACGAGGTGGCACGCCAGCTCCAACAGGTAGAGCTGGCCCGATATGCAGACGCTTCTGGCCTGCAATGGGTCGTACAGGTCGTTGTACTGGTTGAGGGTAGCGCCGTAGGTGGTGTTGACGATCAGTTTCAGCGCATTGGCTGTGGCCGTGTCACCGGAGGCCTTGGCGTCAAGACGCTCGTGATAGATGTCCTCGAACACCTTGGGCGACGGGATATTGCGACTCGTGTAGCCGTTGGCGATCATGAGTGACGGATAGTATGAGGTGACGTCTGCGTTAATGATTCTTCTTGCCACCGACGACCACCACCCTTCGTCCCACGCGACGGGACAATGACTCGTTCTCGACGTTCTTTCGACGCCAGTTGTTGAAGGTGCTGACGGGTATCGAGTTGTCGCGAAGGAATACGTCGAGGCGCGTGACGAGGGTGCCTTCCCGGACATACAAGGTGTCGCGACGATTGAGGCTCTGCTCTCGATGGGTCGTCCAGCGGCAGTTCCCAGGCTCGTAGTCCCCGTTCACATCGACACGGTCCAACTCAAGACTGGCCCGGTACCCGTTTGCGAGCGCCCAGTCTTTGAAGGTCTGATAATCGTCTGCCCACGCCGGGCAGACACGAATTCCGCGAGCGCCGTAGTACACGCAGCTCGGATGGTTCTTGTTGAGGCAACGGCACTTCATGGCCTTCCAGATGCGGTATAGCCTGGTACCTGTGTCTCCGTGTGTCAGTCTCATCCCGCCACCTCCCGATACTTGGGGATGGCACCGTGGATGCCGCCGAAGCCCAGTGTCACCGGGCAACCGCCGACCTCGATTTCCAGCTTGCTCGACCAAAGCTCCTCGTCGGGCACATCGGGGTCGCCCACGCGGTCGAAGAACTCGATGACCTCCGCAGGTATGTACTCGCGCAAGAGGTTGTCGGGGTAGGCGTAGTCACGCTCGTCGTCGTGCTCCTCGCGCGTCGCCCCCAGGACCGCCGACGTCAGCTTGGCGTTGGTCAAGGCCATCGCCCTCGCGGGGTCGAGTCCCGCGCGCTCGCCGAGCGTGAGCTTGGTCTCAAGGTAGTCCCTGCGCAGGAACAGCAGCGCCTCGGTGGCGTCGACGTCGTGCTTGCAGTAGTGCAGCACGTCGGCCCGCTCCTCGTCACCCAGCTTGTGGGTGACCGTGAAGTCGACCTCCGACTCCTCGACGCTCATGTAGAGGTGCCCCTCTATGGACTTCAGGGAGGTCCCCATGAGGGTGTCCTTCATGAGGTCCACGTCGTTGAAGCCCCAGAACACGCCCTTCAGGTAAGGCTGCTCCCACGGTAGGCCCATGTCGCCGATGATCCAGTCGTTGACCTCCTTGACCTGCTCGGGGTCGCATCCCGCCGAGATGGCGCGCATGATCCACTGGTCGTAGTGGGAGCCGTTGAAGGAGACGAACATCGCCTCCCGGTGGTCGTCGACGAAGTCGAGCAGCTCGTCAGCCTCCTCGTTCCAGAACGTGGTGTAGGAGCCGTCGTCGACGTGCTTGAACACGACGAGCCAGTCGTGGGCGAAGACCTCGAAGTCGTACACGATCAGCTCAAGGTCTCCGAGAGTCAGTGCCAATCAGATCACCTCCCTCGAAAAGACGACCATGTCGTCAATCTCGATCTTGTGTGACAGGAGTGCGAGCAGGGTGTCGGCGTTCACCTGGTCGACCCTGTGGTGCAGGATCGGGTCGAGCGTGTGTCGGCTGACGCCGGTGACCCTCGCCACCCTGGCTATCGGGATGCCCGCCTCCTTCCACTTGCTCAGCAGCAGTCGTGCGGCGTCGGCGGGTACGCGGGTGTGCCGCGCGAGGCACC
>JAGAWD010000156.1 GCA_017941585.1 Olsenella sp.
CCCGACCGTACACTCGGCGAGGTATCGCACCGAGTGCGCACTTGCGACCGTACACTCGGCAACATATCGCACCGAGTGCGCACTTGCGACCGTACACTCGGCGGCATTTCCCACCGAGTGCGCACTTGCGACCGTACACTCGGCGGCAATTTATTGCGACTGAGGGGTCCTGCTGAGGATGCGTCTCGGTTTTGCGTCGGACTTCCGGGCACGCCGCCAAGACGAATGTCGTGACTGAAGCAAGCTTTCTCATGATCGCCCCCCGTCCTGCGGGGCTGCGGGCAATGGCGTCTGTTGCTTTCGGGCGAAAACGCCTTTCGTCTCTTATGCACAGTACGGTGCTCAGCCGCCTTGAAAATGATGCGGCGAGAAGAGCGGGTGAGAAGGGCGGGCGAGAAGAGCGGCGACCCCGACAGGCTACGCCGAAACAGCCCCGATTCGCCTCTGACTTTTTCTCCAATTGTCGATTGGCTGATGTATACCCCTATGGGGTATACTGTCTGCAGTTATTTGAATCTGGACATCGGCAAACTTGGCGGCATCGCGCACATACGGCGTCGTTTCTGGACGCGAATGGGGGAACGTATATGTCAAAGTCCTGTGAGGCATGCGAGAAGCGCAAGCGCACACCGCGCTCTGAGGAGTTCAAGCACGACGTGGGCTGCCGCATCAACCGGACCATCGGCCAGCTGGGAGGCATCCGATCCATGGTGGAGAAGGACCGCTACTGCGGGGACGTGCTCACGCAGCTCGCGGCCGTGGAGAGCGCGGTCAAGGCCATCTCGCGCATGGTGATGAAGGACCATCTCGAAACCTGCGTGGTGGAGCGCATCCAGGACGGTGACATCGCGGTGACCGACGAGGTCATGCAGCTCTTTAAGAAGTTTATGTAGGCGCTTCCTAGACCGGCGCCGTTTGGCGCAGCCTCGACCGGCGCCGTCGTGCGAGCGTATTGTGGTCGAGCGGGGGGCGCCACGCATTGGGGGAAACGATGAACGAGACACAATCCGACGGCTTGGCGAGAGAGACGTTCGACATCACGGGCATGACCTGCGCTGCCTGTTCGGCTCGCGTTGGCAAGGCCGCCGGCGCGGTCGAGGGCGTGAGCGCGGCCAACGTCAACCTGCTCAAGAACTCGATGGAACTCGTCTACGACGGGCGGGATTCCACGGTGACCAAAGTGGTTTCCGCCATCGAGAAGGCAGGCTACGGCGCTGTGCCTCGCGCGATGCATGTGGCGGCGGACGGGGCGGCAACCCATGCCGCGACAGGTGCATCCTCGTCGGGAAACGCCGCTCAGAGCGTTGCTCGGGGTGCCGCAGAGGAGAAGCGCCGCCAGCTTGTGTGGAGCCTGGTCTTCTCGGCACCCCTGTTCTACTTTGCGATGGGCCCCATGTTCGGCTGGCCGCAGCCGCCTGTTCTCGCGGGGGATCGGGGCATGATGGCGCTCGGCCTCACCCAGCTGCTTCTGGCGGCCCCCGTCCTCTTTGTGAACCGCCACTATTTTGTGATGGGGTTCAGGACGCTTGCCCATCTCTCGCCCAACATGGACTCCCTTATCGCGCTTGGCTCGTCGGCTTCCTTCGCATACAGCGTCGCGAGTCTCTATCGCATGGCGATCGCGCTTGGCGCCATGGACATGGCGTCGGCGCATGCCGCGGCGCACGGGCTCTACTTCGACTCGTCGGGCATGATTCTTACCCTCATCACGCTGGGAAAGTACTTCGAGATGCGCTCCAAGAGCCAGACCACCGACGCCATTTCGCGTCTCGTGGACCTCGCGCCCAAGCGCGCGACCGTCGTGCGAGGGGGCGTCGAGAAGGACGTACCCACCGAGCAGGTCGTTAGGGGGGACCGCGTGATCGTGCGCGCGGGAGAGTCAGTTCCCGTCGACGGCACGGTTGTGGAGGGCTCTGCGCTCGTCGACGAGTCTGCCATCACGGGCGAGCCGATTCCCGCGGAGAAGGGCGTGGGCGACCACGTGACGGGTGCCACCGTGAGCAGCAGGGGATGGTTTGTGATGGAGGCGACGGCAGTGGGCGACGACACGACCCTTGCCGGCATCATCCGCCTGGTCGACGAGGCCACGAGCTCCAAGGCGCCCATCGAGCGCATGGCAGACAGGATCGCGGGCGTCTTCGTGCCCGTCGTGATCGCAATCGCGCTCGTAACGTTCGCGGCGTGGATGCTGGCGTTCGCCCCCGGCGACTTCGCCGTCGCGCTCAACCACGCCGTGAGCGTGCTCGTCATCAGCTGCCCCTGCGCGCTCGGCCTCGCCACCCCGACGGCCATCATGGTCGGGACGGGGCGAGGCGCCGCGAGCGGCATCCTGTTCAAGGACGCCGAGGCGCTCGAGGGGGCCTGCTCCGTCGGTGCAGTGGTGCTCGACAAGACCGGCACCGTGACCGAAGGCTCTCCGCGTGTGGCCGACTTCCAGTTGGCCGAGGGTGTGGAGCCTGACGAGCTCTTCGGTCTCGCGGCGGCCCTCGAGCGCAAGAGCGAGCATCCCCTGGCGGAGGCGGTGTGCGCCTATGCCGACGCGCACAACGTCGCCTCGGACGTCGAGGTCGACGGCTTCGAGCAGGTCGCGGGAGGTGGCCTCAAGGGCGTCGTCGCGGGGTATCGCGTGGTTGCCGGAAATGCCCGGCTCATGGCCAGGGAGGGTGTCGACGTCTCCGCGCTGGAGGCTCGCGCCGAGGAGATGGCCGCCCAGGCCCAGACCCCGCTTTTCTTCGCGGCGGACGGTCGCGCGCTGGGTGTAATTGGCGCTATGGACGCCGTCAAGCCCGGTGGCGTCGAGGCCATCTCGCGCCTGAGGGCGATGGACGTCCGCACGATCCTGCTCACGGGAGACCAGGAGCGGACCGCGCGGGTCGTCGCCGAGGAGATCGGCGTGGACGAGGTTGTGGCCGGCGTCCTTCCTGCGCAGAAGGAGGAGAAGGTTCGCGAGTTGCAGGAGTCTGGCGTTCGCGTTGCGATGGTGGGCGACGGCATCAACGATGCCCCCGCCCTCGCGCGCGCCGACGTCGGCATTGCGATAGGGGCCGGCACGGATGTTGCCATCTCTTCGGCAGACGTCGTGCTCATGAGGTCCGACCCGAGAGACATTGCGACGGCCATGGAACTGTCGCGGGCTACCATGCGAAACATCCGCCAGAACCTGTTCTGGGCGCTGTTCTACAATGCGGTCTGCATCCCCGTCGCAGCAGGCGCTCTCGTACCGCTCGGCATCACGCTGAACCCTATGATAGGGGCTGCCGCTATGGGCTTCTCGTCCGTTTTCGTGGTGACGAACGCGCTCAGGCTGCGTGCGTGGCGCCCGAGCGCGGCTCGCGTGGGCATGGGGGTGCCGAGCACCGACGTACAAGGCAATGTGACTTCGACCAAGGAGGAGCAGGAGATGACCGAGAAGAAGCTGAGCGTAGAGGGAATGATGTGCGAGCACTGCGTGGCCCACGTAAAGGAAGCCCTCGAAGGGGTGAAGGGCGTCGAGAACGTGGTAGTGAGCCTGGACGAGGGGACCGCGACGCTTGACGCGGGTCTGCTCGTACAAGACGACGCCCTCGTCAGGGCTGTCGAGGAGGCGGGCTACAAGGCGCGAATGGCGTAAGCGAGACCGCTTGTGCCACGGATCCGACCGGCGTGCGCGGATGCCTTGGTGTCTCCGAAGCTTTTTGGCCTCTCCGAAACTTTTGGTGGATCTGCCCGGAAGCTCCCCAGGCGCAGAATGGCTCCGTGTTCCCGCCGCCGACCCCCAGGCGCAGAATGGCCTCGCGTGGATTGCCTCAGGCGCAAAATGGCCTCGCGTGGATTCCCGAATCGTCCATTCGGGCGGGTTTTGCGCCTGGAGTCGTCCACTGGAGCCGCTTTTGCGCCTGGGCCCCTCGGCCAATCGTCCACTAGGGCCGCTTTTGCGGCTGGGCTCCTTTGCCTGCCAACCCTTCCGGCGCGGTTTTGCGCCATTCGCAGTCATCAGGTTTCGAAGCGCCTAGTGGATTAGAAGATTCCGATTTTGACGCGCCTTTCGTCAGATGTTTGTAGAGGGGATAATCGTCCGCTCGATGCGGTAGGATTGTCTTTCGAGATGACGATGGGAGCCAATGTGCCACACGACAACACCAAGCAGCCCGAGCAGTTTGCCCTCTTTGGGTACGGATTCGACCCGGTGGGAGGCGATCCGCAGACGGAGCCTGACGGCACCGGTACGGTGGGCGTGGTCGAGCATGCCTCGGTCACCGCCGCGAGCCCCTCGGTGCCTGCCACGGCGGACGGGCTCGTGGTGCCCGAGCGCCCGGTCGACACGCGCGCCACGGACCCCGCTACGCGCGTGGGCGAGCTGCGTCGTCTCCTCGACTACCACGCCTACCGCTACTACGCGCTGGACGATCCCGAGATAACGGACGCGCAGTTCGACCTCTACCTGCAGGAGCTCATCGCCCTCGAGGCCGAGCATCCGGAGCTCGACGATCCCGCCTCCTACACCCATCGTGTGGGCGGCTATCTCTCGCAGCAGTTCGAGGAGGTCACGCATGCCAGCCGCATGTACTCCATGGACGACGCGATGAACTTCGGCGAGCTCGACGAATGGCTCGCCCGCACGGACGAGGCGCTCGGCGCGAGCGAGTCGAACCCCGTCGCCTATACCTGCGAGCTGAAGATCGACGGCTTGGGCGTGGCGCTCACCTATCGTGACGGACGCTTCGTGCGCGGCGCCACCCGCGGCAACGGAACCACCGGCGAGAACGTGACCGCGAATGTCCTCACGATCTCAGACATCCCGCGCACGCTCGCGCGAGAGGGGCTCTCGCGCGTGAGGGACGGTGGCTTCGGCGCCTCCATCGAGGTGCGTGGCGAGGTGTACATGCCCAAGCGCAGCTTCGTCCGCCTGAACGAGGAGCGCGACGGTGCGGGCGAGGCGGTCTTTGCCAACCCGCGAAACGCCGCCGCGGGGAGCCTACGCCAGAAGGACCCCAAGGTCACGGCTCACCGCGACCTCGAGACCTTCATCTACGCCGTGGCCGACGAGGAGCCGCTGGCCGTCACGAGCCAGTGGGAGTTCCTGAGGTGGCTCGCCTCCTGCGGCTTCCACGTGAACCCCAACGTGAGCCGCTGCACAAGTGCGGCGGCCGTCCACGAGTTCTGCGAGCAGGCGCTTGCGCATCGCGGCGAGCTCGACTACGACATCGACGGCGTCGTGGTGAAGGTCGACTCGTTCGCGAGCCAGGCGGCCCTCGGCTTCACGGCGCGCGCCCCGCGCTGGGCCATCGCATTCAAGTTCCCGCCAGAAGAGAAGAGCACGGTCCTTCGCGAGATCCGCGTGCAGGTGGGGCGCACTGGCGTGCTCACGCCCGTTGCCGAGTTCGACCCAGTAACGGTCTCGGGCTCCACGATAGCGCGCGCGACGCTGCACAACATCGATGAGATTCGCCGCAAGGACGTGCGCGAGGGCGACACGATCGTTGTCCACAAGGCTGGTGACGTCATCCCCGAGGTCGTGGGCCCCGTGCTGGCGGGTTCGCTCGAGTCGGAGCACGAGCGTCGTCCGCTCTGGCAGATGCCCGACCGCTGTCCCAGTTGCGGCTCTCCCGTCGTGCGCGAGGAGGGCGAGGTCGCCTATCGCTGCGTTTCCATCGACTGTCCGGCTCAGGCTGCCGAGCGCCTCATCCACTGGGGCGCGCGCGGTGCCATGGACATCGACGGACTCGGCGACGAAATAGTGAATCGCATGGTGGCACAGGGCCTCCTCACCGATGTCGCGGACTTCTACGACAAGGTTACGGTCGACGACCTCGCGGCCGTGGACACCGGTCGCGTCTACGAGACCAACGCCAAGGACCACCTCGAGGGCGACCCCATCCTGCTTGGCAGGACGATTGCGACCAAGATCATGGCCGAGGTGGAGCAGTCCAAGCGCCGCGGCCTCGCGCGCGTCCTGTTCGGCCTGGGCATCCGCCACGTGGGGGCGAACGTCGCCGAGCTGCTCGCACGGCACTTTGGCTCCGCGCAGGCGCTGGCCCTGGCAAGCGAGGAGGACATCGCGTCCGTCGACGGTATCGGCCCCAAGATCGCGGCCAGCGTGCGTGAGTTCTTCTCGATCGAGAAGAACGTCGCGGTTGTCGAGCGCCTGCGCCAGGCAGGAGTGGTGCTCGAGGAGGAGACTCGCGAGCCCGAGCGGCCGCAGACGCTCTCCGGTCTCACGTTCGTGCTCACGGGCACGTTGGAGAAGTACTCGCGCACCGAGGCGGGAAACCAGCTCAAGGCCCTGGGCGCCAAGGTATCAGGGTCCGTCTCGAAGAAGACGAGCTTCGTCGTCGCCGGGGCGGCGGCGGGCTCCAAGCTGGCGAAGGCGGAACAGCTGGGAGTGACCATTCTAGATGAGGAGGCGCTTGATCGCATACTTGCGACGGGTGAGGCGCCTGCAATAGAAGGCTAGACGCGTATGAGTGCTGATCTGAGAGAAGCTGCCGACCTAAGGGAAGCCGCCGATTTGGAAGAGTCAATCAGGAGCGCGGAGGAGCGCCGGGACGAGAGCGCGGAGGAGCGCCGGGACGAGAGCGTGGGGGAGCGCCGGCAGGACGTGCGTCCGCCCGCGCACGTCGACGCCCTTGACGGCATGCGTGCCCTCGCGATCCTCGCCGTGGTGGCCTACCACGCGTGGCCGGGGGCCGTCCCTGGCGGCTTTCTCGGCGTGACGGTGTTCTTCGTTCTGACGGGCTTCCTCACAACGAGGAGCGTGTGGGCTGAGCTGCGCCGTACGGGGCGTTTCCGCTTCAGGCGCTACTACACCAAAAGACTCGTACGCATCGTGCCCGCGGTGCTTGCCACGATAGGCGCCACCGTCGTTCTGACGCCGATCCTCATGCCGGGCCTGCTGCCCAAGGTTCACGGCGACGCCCTGCCGGCAGCCCTGTTCGTAAGCAACTGGTACTACATTGTGCGACAGGTTTCGTACTTCTCTGCTGCGGGTTTGCCCTCGCCGCTCACGCATCTCTGGTTCACGAGTCTCACGATGCAGTTCTATCTCGTGTGGCCGCTTGCCTTCTTCGTGCTCGCCAGGTTTGTCCGCCCGAGGCGTCGGCTCGTTGGCGCCATCGGCGCGCTTGCGATCCTCTCGGCGCTTGTCATGTTGGTGCTCTACAATCCGCAGGCCGACACGGCGCGCGTCTACTATGGCCTCGACACGCGCCTTGCGGAGCTCATGGTCGGCGCCGTCCTCGGCGTATGCTTCCCCCTGCTTCGTCGGGGCAGGGATCGCTTTCAGGGCTGGGAGGACCTGGCTTCGCTCGGGGTTATCGCGCTGTTCGTACTGGCGTGCTTTTTTGTCGGAAGCGACTTTCCCCTGCTCTTCCGCGGCGGGTTCCTCGTCGTTGCCGTCGGGACGGCGCTTCTCGTCCGATGCGCCCTCTCTCCTAGGAGCATGGTGGGGCGCGCCTTGTCGGCGAGGCCGCTGACCTACGTAGGCACGCGTTCTTTCTCAATCTTTCTTTGGCACTATCCGCTGCTTCGTCTTCTGAATCCCGCAAACCGCACTACCGCCCTTCCCTGGTGGGGATGGGTCCTCGAGCTTGTGCTCATCCTGGGCGTGGCCGAGGTGTCCTACCGCGTGTTCGAGGCTCCGGAGCCTGGCTTTCGCGCCCTGCTCGCCTGCCTCGATCGCGTGCGCGGTCGCCTTGCTCCCATCGTCTCGGGGGCCAGGGTCAGATTGGCCGGTGGGGGAGATGCGGCCGACAAGGGCAATGCGGTCGTCGGGGGCGATGCGACCGACGATCTTGCGAGCGAAGGGTCCACGCCAGCTCGCGTTGCTGAACGCAAAGACGTCTCTCGCACCCTCTCTCGCGTTCGCCTGGGCTCGGTTGCCGTCGGGATGGCTGCCGTCTTGCTCATTACCCTGCTCCCCCTCGACTGGGACGCCATGACAGCTGCGGCGACGGGCTCTGGCGGTAGCGCCGCGGCGTCCGTACCGGCGGTTGCGAGTGCGGCAAACGGGGATGGCGGAAGTTCTGGCGACGGTGCCGACGGCAATGCCGGTGATGGCTCTGGCACTACCAGGCGTGAGGTCACCGCTTCGGTCAAGCTCGTGCCCATTGCCGAGAAGGTGCCGGCCAACCTCGATACCTCGCACTGGAAGCTCGATACGCAGACGGGAACTTGCGACGCAAAGGTGCTCGTGATAGGCGATTCCGTCGCCAAGATGGTGAGCCCTCTTCTCGGGGAGATGTTGCCCAACGCATACGTAGATGCTGCCGTCTCGCGGCAGTTCTACACGATGCCGGAGGTGTACGCGTCGAGCGTGGCCGACGGCTACGATGCGGATGTGGTGATCGTGGCGCTTGGCGCCAACGGGCCCATCACGGACGAGAGCATGGTTCAGGAGGCAATCGACACCGTCAAGGGCAAGCCGCTCTACTTCGTGACGGTACGCTGCCCCGAGGCTATGCAGGACACGAACAACGAGATGCTCCGTGCTCGTGCGGCTGCCAACGAAAACGTCGGGATCATCGATTGGTACGGTGCGACGGAGGGTCACGACGAGTACCTCTACGATGACGGGACCCACCCGACCACGGAGGGGACGGAGGCCTACGCGCAGCTCGTGCGGCTGGCGCTCGTCGGCGCATAGGGGGCGTCCTGCCGCGTCTGGGGCTAGGGGGTGAACCCTGCCCGGTTGGCGCATCGACCGGGCAGC
>JAGAWD010000157.1 GCA_017941585.1 Olsenella sp.
GCGTCGAGTGGATTCGCCATTCGTCCACTCGAGCCGCTTTTGCGCTCCCAGTCGTCCACTCGAGCCACTTTTGCGCTCCCGGACGGGATTGATGACGCCAGCAGTCAGTACGCAATCACCGTGGGTATCTAGTCGAACTGCTTTTGCGCTGGCGCCACCAGTCTTTTGCGACGTACGGAGGTTTTTCGGCGCGGATGGCATGCCCGCTCCCGCCCCTCACGCTTTTGCGTCCGACGCACAGAATCTCGCGAAAGAAGCAAGTGTGTCGGCTCGTCGACTACTTCTTGCGACGCGTCTCGGCTTGTTGCTAGACGCCAGGGCCATTGACCTTGACCCCATCGTCCGCAAGCAGCAGAATAGAACGTGTGTTCTTTTTCGACGAGAGAAGAGCTGCCTGCGTGGCGGCATGGCTTAGCGGTGGAGGAGACAATGGAGTTCATGCTAGATGACGGTTGCGAACTCGGCCTTGGTAGCGCGGGTGGCGCTGGCGCGTCATCCGACGCCGGCGCCGACGCCGTCGTTGATGCGCCTTCTGACGCGCTCGCCGGCCTCAACTCCTCCCAGCGCAAGGCGGTCACCACCACCGAGGGCTACGTCCGCGTGGTCGCGGGCGCCGGCTCGGGCAAGACGCGCGCCCTCAGCCGCCGCTTCGCCTACCTGGTGAACGAGCTTGGCATTCTCCCTGGCAACATCCTCTGCGTGACCTTCACCAACAAGGCCGCCAACGAGATGCGCCAGCGCATCCACGCGCTCACGGGCGACGACGACGCGGCCTACGTCAACACCTTCCACGGCTTCTGCGTGAGCGTCCTGCAGGAGGACTCGAGCGCCGTGAGCTACCCCAAGAGCTTCCTCGTGCTCGACAACTCCGACATCGACCAGATGCTCAGGATCATCTACGAGGAGCGCCACCTCAGCCTGCGCGACATGACCTTCGCCCGCGCGCGCGACATGTTCGAGATGCGCAAGTGCGTGAGCGAGCGCGACTACTACAAGCTGATGATCGACATGTCGGTAGAGCGGCTCAAGGCGCGCTACGACGAGGCGAAGAGCGTTGAGGACATCCTCTTCTACGGGTACCTCTACCAGGAGAAGAAGTGCTTTGGCCTCGACTACAACGACCTCATCAACTTCACCCTCCACGTGTTTGCGACGCGCGAGGATATCCGCCTCAAGTGGCAGCGGCGCCTCGAGTACATCATGGTCGACGAGTTCCAGGACATAGACCCACCCCAGTACGAGCTCATGGAGGTGCTCCAGGGCTTTCACCACAACCTCTTCGTCGTCGGCGACCCAGACCAGACCATCTACACGTGGCGCGGGGCGAACGTAAAGTTCCTGATGGAGTTTGCCGATCGCTTCTCGCCATGTGCCACCATCCACATGCGCGAGAACTACCGCTCCACGCCCCAGATCATATCGGTGGCGAATTCGCTCATCGAGAAGAACGCTCATCGCTTCAAGAAGAGCCTCGTGGCAACGCTCCCCGAGGGCCGCATGGTGGCCTGTCACCACGCGAGGAGCTCCGAGGACGAGGCGCGCTGGATCGCCGAGAAGATCCTGGACCTCCACGCAGGGAGCCTCGAGGAGGGGAGGGGCCCGGTCGCCTACCGCGACATGGCTATTCTCTACCGCGCACACTACGTGACGCGGTCCATCGAGGAGGTCCTCATACGCGAGAAGATCCCCTACACCATCTACTCGGGCGTGCAGTTCTTCGACCGCATGGAGGTGAAGGACGCCCTGAGCTACCTGCGCATGGTGTGCTACCAGGACGACCTCTCCTTCATGCGCGTCGCGAACCGCCCCAAGCGCAACATCGGCGAGCAGCGCATGCGCTTCCTGCGCGAGTTCGCAGACGGACAGTCCATCTCGCTTCTCGAGGCGCTGCGCCGCAGCCTCGACGACCCGCTCTTCAAGGGCACGGGCGCGCGGGACTTCGTGGGCCTCGTGGACAAGTACTCCATCGGCGCGAACCAGCGCACGGTATCAGAGCTTTTGGCGGCGCTTCTCGACGAGAGCGGCTACGAGCTGGCGCTGCGCACCGAGGGGAGCCAGGAGCGGCTCGACAACCTCGCGGAGCTGCGCCAGTCGGTATACGAGTACGAGACGAGCTGCGGCGAGGAGGCCACGCTCGAGCGCTACCTCAGCCACGTCGCGCTCTTCTCGGGGATAGACCAGGGGCTTGGTCGCGACAAGGTCAAGCTCATGACCGTCCACGCCGCCAAGGGTCTCGAGTTCCCCCACGTGTTCATCGCTGCGCTGAACGAGGGCGTCTTCCCGTCGCGCAAGGTGCGCACGCGCGAGGGGATGGAGGAGGAGAGACGCCTGGCGTTCGTCGCCATGACCCGTGCGGAAAGGGGGCTCTACCTGGTCGACGCCGAGGGGGCTACGCTCGTGGGCGTGCCTCGCTACCCGTCGCGCTTCGTGCTCGACGTCAAGCCGTCGCTTCTGGAGTACGACGTGCCCATGCCAGATGCCCTCGTGGCCGAGGCGCGCGACTACATCGCCCTCAGGGACCGCAAGATGGACAAGGATGCGGCGGCCCAGGCGGCGCCTCGGTTTGGCGTGGGCGACCGCGTTCGTCACCGCGTGTTCGGGCTTGGTACGGTTCGGCTCGTGGATGCGGAGCGCGCTGCCTACCAGATACAGTTTGACGAGCTCGGTACTATTCGCACCATCACCTTCAGGGTGCCGATGGAGAAGGTCCCCGGTACGTCCGAGAATGGCTAGGGGAGTGTCTGGCGATTGGTGAGGCTGGAGTCGGGGCAGGAGTCGGGGCTGGAGTCGGAGCAGGAGTCGGGGCAGGAGTCGGAGTACAGAACGAAGCAAGAGAGTTCGCCAGGCGCAAAACCCGCTCGTGTGGACGATTGACGGAGGTGCCCAGGCGCAAAAGTGCTTCGAATGGACGATTGGCCGAGGGTCTCAGGCGCAAAAGTGGCTCTAGTGGACGACTCCAGGCGCAAAACTCGCTCGTGTGGACGATTGGCGGAGGTGCCCAGGCGCAAAAGTGGCTCGCGTGGACGATTGGGGAATCCACTGGAAGCGGTTTTGCGCCTGGGGGAATCCACTGGAAGCGGTTTTGCGCCTGGGGGAATCCACTGGA
>JAGAWD010000158.1 GCA_017941585.1 Olsenella sp.
CCACGGGTCCATGTAGGCCACGCGCTCGATCCACTTGTAGTACGAGTCGCCCCCGAGGCACTTGGGGTAGACCCTACCGTGGACGACGACTGGGTCGATGCACGCGAACTGGGACCAGATGTTGCAGAGTTGGCCGTTGCTGGTCGGCGTGCCGGTGAGGATGTAGCGGTACTTCGCCTTGGCGCACATCTTCTGGCAGGCCTGCGTGCGCTTCGCGCTGGGTGATTTGACGTAATGGGACTCGTCGAGAACGACGAGATCCCAACGCTCATTGATGTACTCGGCACGCCTCCAGACGAGGTCGTATGACGCTATCTCCAACTTGATCCCGGAGAGCGCGACCTGCTGCTGGAAGTCGAGCTGCCTGATCTTGTCGTGCCACGACTCGCACACGGCCTTGGGCGCGACGATGATGGCCGTCTCGATGCGCTTGGTCTCGGCAAGCTCGACAATCCTGAACAGGATCGGGAAGCTCTTGCCTGTGCCCTGCTCCATGAACAGGGCGAAGCCGTCGTTGAGCCTGAGCAGGTTGAGCGCCGTCTTCTGGTGGTCGTAAAGCTCAATGCTCATCCCACACCTCGATCCCGAGGGACCTCACTGCCTCGTCGTCGCGGGCGTGGTCGCCGTACATGGTCGCGAGGCTCTGGTAGCTGATGACGGCACCCGTCTCCGTGCAGGCGAAGACCATGGTCTCCGGCCCACGGTCGGGCGTGGTCTCGAAGTCTGCGCACACGCAGGGCACCAGCAGCCTCCTACGGGGCTTCTTGTGCAGCAGTTGAGTAACTAGCGTCTGCGCGGGTTTGGAGAGGTTGTAGACCCTCCTGCAACCTCCTGTGGGGTAGTCTGTGTGCTTAGCCACGGTCGCGACTCGCCTAGCCATGGGCCATCACCAGACATATGAGTAGGATGAGCAGGATCGGGCCGAGGGAGATGGCTAGGATCGCGAGGTACGCGATGACGTAGTCCCTTATCGGATGACGCATGCGCCGCTCTCCTCAAGCTCGGCCATCCACCGCTCGTGGGCGACCTCCTGCTCGTAGTCGAGGGTCCCGGCGAAGGCGAACGCGGCGAGGATCAGAATGATCGCAAGCACGGCCTTCAGGGTCTCGATAGGTTGTACAATGTTGTTGTCCATGAAGTTCTCCTAAACAGTGGACGCTGGCGCGGGCTGTTGCAGCAGTCCGCGTTCCTTTTTGAAGCGCTCGTAGAGCGATTGGACGAAATAGCGCTTGGCTCCCTCGGGAAGCCCAGCGTAGAGGCCTATACGGCCTGACTCAGGGCCTTGTCGGCACGCTTGAGCGCAGCCTTTATCTCGCTGTTCTGGCGCTCTTGGATCTCCGTGAGGATTTCCAGACACGTGAGGAGCCGGCGGGTCCAAAGGGGACTCGGCGTCCTCTCGTCCAGAAGCGCGCGACGGATCTGGCTTCCTTGAACCGTGGTGTCGCCTCGCTCCCTGAGTTGAGCCGCGAGCTGTCCCGTGGTCGTGCCCGTGCTGTCCAAGAGCTGCCGTATCTTCTGCTTTACGTCCCACATCGGTTACCTCCCTTCGGATGGTCGAGAAGAGGCCCCTCCGTGGCGGAGAGGCCTCGCGTTGTTCTGGCAGGGGGTGAGGGACTCGAACCCCCGACTCGCGGTTTTGGAGACCGCCGTTCTACCAACTGAACTAACCCCCTGTTAGGTGGGAGGTGCGGGGGTCGAACCCGCGTCTGTCGCTTATAAGGCAACTGCCCTGACCGTTGTGCTAACCTCCCGATGGGTCGGTGCCGCCCGGACTCGAACCGGGGCCATCGAAGGCTCTACCGCTGAGCTACGGCACCGTATGGCGGAGCGTGTCGGAATCGAACCGACGGGACCTCGTCAAGGCCCTACGGATTAGCAATCCGCCGCATTACCTCTCTGCCAACGCTCCAAAGACTTTCTGGCGCTAGAGCCGTTGCACGTCTCCCGCTTCTTTCCGTGAGACGATCCTGACGGTTTCCCGCACGTGCTCCTGCCCGGCTGGTTAAGGTGGTTAGGGCGTGACCACCCATCCTCATTAGCCTCGGGATGTTCGAGGACAGACCTCCGCGAATAGTCAGCCGCCTCCCGAGAAGAGGTCGGGGACATTTCCTCGCAGTCGTGCACAGATAGCAGCGCCTTGGTTTCTGCTTCACGCCATACGGTTGTCAATGCCAACCACCCACCCGGTGGAAGGTGCCACGAGTATTGAAATCTCGTGTCACAAGTGATAGTCTCTTTAGACACAAGTTATTAGAGACGGGGGGTCACTTCCTTCTTTGGATGCGACACTCGTTATTAGGTCTTATGTCACTTGGGACTATCTCTTACGATTAGAGATTATCACAAATGGCTTGAGATGTGTCAACGGTGATTGGCGATTTTGTCACGGGAAGGGTGAATTATGTTCTGGGATAACTTCACGAGAATCTGCGAAGAGAACGGAACTAACCCGAGTTCCGTGTGCCTTCAGGCCGGAATGGGGAAGAACCGTCCCTACAACTGGAAGACTGGGACGCTTCCCAAACAAGAGGAACTTAGTAAGCTTGCGACCGTCCTGAACTGCACCGTTGCGGATTTCTTCAAAGAAGAAGGCGAGC
>JAGAWD010000159.1 GCA_017941585.1 Olsenella sp.
AACCTGGCCAACAGCTACACCATCCTCTACGGCGACCTCGACATCGACCGCGAGCTCGCGTTCATCGACAAGCGCTTCCAGGGCGCCAAGGACCGCGGCGCCGGCGAGCCGAACCCCCTCACGCTGCAGGCGCCCGTGACCCCGCCGACGACGCGCGTGGAGATGGCCACCGCCCCCGAGAACGCCTCGGTCGGCCTTGGCTACGTCATCGGCACCGCGGCCGACTGCGAGCGCGTGCTCGCGGTAGACATCATGCTCGACGCGCTCGCCGGGTCCAACGAGTCCCCGCTCAAGAAGGCGGTGCTCGACTCCGGCCTGGGCGACGACTTCACCGCGAGCCTCGTCGACAGCGAGCTGCAGCCGCAGATTCTCTTCCGGCTCAAGGGCGCCAAGCCGGGCGCGGCCGAGGAGTTCCGCTCGCTCATCGAGAAGACCTGCGCTCAGATGGCAGCAGACGGGATCGACCGCACGCGACTCGAGGCGTCGCTCGCCCAGGCGGACTTCAACCTGCGCGAGAACGACTGGAGCACCTACGGCAACGGCGTCGCCCTCTCGATGCGCGCCATGACGAGCTGGCTCTACGACGACGACCGACCCGTCGACTACCTGCGCTACGAGGACCGCATGAGCCGCCTTCGCGAGGGACTCGAGGGCACGTACTTCGAGGACCTTCTCCGCGAGGCCGTGTGCGAGAGCAACCACTCGGCCATGGTCGAGCTCGTGCCCGTGGAGGAGGGCTCAGCCGCCGAGGAGGCCGCCGAGCTCGCCGAGCGCAAGGCGCAGATGTCCGCAGGCGAGCTCGACGCCGTCATCGCCGAGGTGGCCGCCCTGCGAGCAGAGCAGAGCGCACCCGACGCCCCCGAGGCCCTCGCCACGCTGCCACAGCTCTCGGTGAGCGACATCGAGGACGCCCCGAGGGAGAAGCCCCTCGAGCGCGTCGAGGCGCCGCTGCCCTGCCTCTACCACGACCTCGAGACGCACCGGATCGACTACGTCTACCACTACTTCGACCTGCGCCGGCTCTCGTATGAGGACCTGCCCTACGTCGGCGTCCTGATGTCGCTTCTCGGCAAGCTCGGCACGAGGCGCCACACGGCGGCCGAGCTCGACACGCTGGTCGAGCTCAACCTCGGTTCGCTCGACTTCTTCTGCGAGACCTACAGCAAGGACGACGACCTCGACTTCGCGCATCCCATGCTCGTCGTCGGCGCGAGCTCGCTCTCCGAGCGCGTGGACGAGCTCGCCACCATCCCCCGCGAGGTCTGGGGCGAGACCGACTTTTCCGACACCGACCGCATGCTCTCGATCCTGACGCAGCGGCGCATCTCGATGGCGCAGTACTTCACGAACGCCGGCCACGCGGCCGCCATCGCGCGACTCGTCGGCCACTTCGCGAAGCACGCCATCGTGGCCGGCGCCATGAGCGGCATCGACCACTACCTCTTCCTGAAGGACCTTCTCGCCCACTGGGACGAGCGCAAGGACGACCTCGCGGAGAGGCTCGCCTCGCTGGCGGCGCGCATCTTCACGGCCGACGAGGTCACGGTCAGCTTCACCGGCCCGCGCGAGGACATGGAGCGCTTCTGGGAGGTGGGCTCCACGCTCGGGCTCGAGCGGGCCGGCGAGGCGTGCGCGCACGCGCTCGAGGCTCCCGCACCCGAGGCCGGCAACGAGGCCTTCGTGATCCCCTCCAACGTGTGCTACGTGGCGGAGGGCTGTGCGCCGTCGGACGCCGACGAGGGCGACGTCGGCACCTGGCAGGTCGTCTCGCGCGCCCTCTCCTACGGCTACCTCTGGAACGAGGTGCGCGTGAAGGGCGGCGCGTACGGAACGGGGTTCCGCCACTCCACCTCGGGACTGATGCAGTTCTGGTCGTATCGCGACCCGAACCTCGCGGGCACGCTCGAGCGCTACGAGCGCGCGGCGGAGTGGCTCGGCGACTGGAGCGGGGCGGACGGCGAGCTCGACGGCTACATCGTCTCCGTCGTCGCCGCGCACGACGCCCCGGCGACCAGCCGCGCGATCGCCCGGAGGCAGGACGGCGAGTTCTTCTCCGAGAGGCCCGAAGGCTGGCGCAACCACATTCGCGAGCAGAAGCTCTCCGTCACCGAGGAGAAGATCCGTGGTGTCGCGCCCGCGCTGGCGGAGCTGGCCTCGCGCCGTTCGCTCGTCGTGTTCGGCCCGCGGGAGGCGATCGAGGCCTCGGGCATCGACTTCAAGGTAACGACGCTCATGGACGAGGAGTAGCGGACCCAGACGGCAACGCGGCCGTGCACGACGGATGCGCGGCCGCGAGCGAGGCCGCGAACGGGGCTCGGTGCGACAGACGCGAGGCCAGACCGACAGGAGGCGCGAGATGAAAGGTGCCGAAGAGGAGTGCCGGCAATCGCCCGAGGGCTGTCTCGCCCGAGGTCTCCCCTTTTGGGAGACTCTCTCCGGCGAGGAGCGAGAGGCGATCGCGGGCCAGGTGCGCGAGGTCGCCTTCGAGAAGGGACAGCCCATCACGCCAGAGCAGAGGCGCGCGTGCCTGGGAGGGCTCGTCGTGCGAACCGGATCGGTTCGCATCTTCCTCATGAGCGACGAGGGAAAGCAGATCACCATCACGCGCGTTCGCCCCGGCGAGCCCTTCATGCTGGGGGCGTCGTGCGTGCTGCCGTCGATCTCGTTCGACGTCTCGCTCGAGGCCGAGCAGGACACCTCGTGTCTCATCATTCCGGCAGACGCGCTGGCCAGGGTCTTCTCGCAGAACCCGCGTGCCGAGAACTACGCGCTCAACAGCGTGATCGACACCTTGGGCGACGTCATGTGGAACATGCAGCAGATGCTCTTCAACAGCTTCGACAGGCGCCTCGCGCAGTTTCTCTACGACGAGTGCGCCCGAAGCGGCGAGCGGCGCGTGCTGCTCACCCACGAGGAGATTGCGAGCGAGCTCAACTCCGCGCGCGAGGTGGTGTCGCGCATGCTGCGCTACTTTACGAAGGAGGGCATAGTGCGCACGTTTCGAGGAGGGGTCGAGGTCGTCGACCGCGACAGGCTGCGGGAGCTGGCGCTCGGCTGAGCTGCGCGGCCGACGTGGCGCGACCGATGCGGCGCGGCAGACGTGGCGCGACCAAGGCGGCGCGACCGAGCTGGACGACGATCGATGAACCGCGCGTCACGGCTCCGGCAAAGGCTCCCCACACAATGCTCAGGCGCAAAATGGCCCCGAGAGAACGATTGGCCGAGGGGGTCCCGGCGCAAAACGGCCCCGAGAGAACGATGCCCGGCGCAAAAAGGCCCCGAGAGAACGATTGGCCGAGGGGCCCCGGCGCAAAATACCCCCGAGAGAACGATGCCCGGCGCAAAAAGGCCCCGAGAGAACGATTCGAGGAGTCTCTCGACGCTGTTTTGCGCCGGCGAGGAGTCTCTCGAAGCGGTTTTGCGCCGGAGGGCCGCCGGCGAGTCTCTCGACGCGGTTTTGCGCCAGGGACCCTCCGGCGAGGAGTCTCTCGGCGGGGTTTACGCTCCTCTCCCTACTCCTCTCCACTCGCCGAAACAGTGGCGCAGGGTTCGAGAGCATCCGTTCCCTACTCGCCCAGCGTCGCCTTCGAGACAAAGTCCTCGAGCATTGCCTTGGGCATCGACCCCGTGTTCGTGGCAAGGACCTTCTCGCCCTTCATGACGACAACGGTCGGAATGCTCATGACGTTGAACGTCTTCGCAAGCTCGGGCTGCTCGTCCACGTTGACCTTGCCCACCTTGACCGCGTCGGTGTTCTCGGCAAACTCGTCGACGATGGGCGAGAACGCTCGGCACGGACCGCACCAGCTCGCCCAGAAGTCGATGAGCACGGGCTTGTCGGAATTGATGACCTCAGACTCGAAGTTCTCTGCAGTGATGGTCGAGACTGCCATGGGTACCTCCTTTTCCTGGGCGGCGACGCCGCCCGCTGTGTGAACGAGACCAATTATGCATAGCGGGAGCGTGCCCGTCTGTGACTAGGTCACACAGCGATGGCGCCGGCTCAACTCGCCGATTGCGTGGTGGGCAATGCGCGACAGGCGATGCGCGGCGCACTACGCACTCACGCGCCCATCGTCTCGACCAGGATCCGCGCCACAAGCCTCGTTCCCACCTCGCTCGGATGCACGCCGTCGCGGGCGTAGAGCAAGGTTGGATCGTCTGTCTCGAAGAAGGCGTCGCACGCATTGGCGAGAAGGGCGGCCGACTCACTCGAAGCCAGGGCGAACGTCTCGGCCATCCGAGCGTGCATCTCCCCGTACGAGAGTCCCAGGCGCGCGAGGCGCGCGCTCCCCTCGCGATACGCCCACGTGCCGTACAGAACGGGAACCGCGCCGGCATCGCGCACCACGCGCGCGAGCGAGACGACCGTCCGACGATAGGCATCGGGCGTTGTGACCGGGGCGTTGCTCATCTCCTGCAGCACGACGAAGTCCCATGGCCCGGGACGCACGGAACGCACGTCTGCGGGCACGGCGCCGAGCGCGGCGAGGGTGCGGGCTCCGTTTCTTGTCTTGGGGTTGAGGTGCTCGGCCAGGCGGGCTCCGCCGCGTGCATGGACGACGACCTCGGCACACATGCCCTCCGACAACAACTTCGGCAAGTCGTTTGCCGTGGTCAGGCTGTTTCCAAGCATGAGGATGCGTCTGCGTCTTGCACGATCCGTGCGATGAGACGGACTGGCAGCGCGCATACGTTCGTCGACGCTGACGCCGGCATTGGCGCTGGCGCGACCGGCGGCGCTGGCGTTGGCGCGACTGACGGCGTAGGCGTAGCTACCGGCACCCATCACAGCGGCAGAGGAGAGAGCTCGATCTGGCGATAACCTATGCCACACGAGTCGAGCACTTGGCGGCTGATGAGGCTGTCAATCGTGCCATGGTACTTGTCGTCAAGGTAGACCACCTCGCCGATGCCGGCCTGAATGAGCAGCTTTGCGCACTCGTGGCAGGGGAAGAGTGTGACGTAGGCAACCGCGCCGTGCAGGTCCGCCAGGCTGCCGCGATAGTTGAGGACGGCGTTCGCCTCCGCATGCACCACGTAGCTGTGCTTGTCCTTCAGGGGGTCGTCGTCCACGCCCCACGGGAATTCGTCGTCGTTCATCGCGTGCGGCGTTCCGTTGTAGCCAACGGTGAGGATGCGATGGTGCGTGTCGGCAATGCATGCGCCAACCTGCGTGTTGGGATCCTTGCTACGGAGCTTGGCCGCGACGGCGACCCTCATGAAGAACTCGTCCCAAGAGATTACGTCCCTGCGCTTTTCAGACATCTCGTTCACTTTCTCATAGGGTCTTGCTGGCCGAGCGATGCAATCCAGCACGTCTACCGCTCGGCGAGAGAATCACGCGACACTTCCTGCACCATGGCGCAAACGGAACAAACTTGCAAGCAAAGCGCGGCCTCGCACGGCAGGCGTGCACCTTCTCGCGGCAGACGCGCACATGGTAGACGCGGGCGGCATGCCACCGTCCGATTCTCCTCGAAAGACCAGCCTCTTCGGCATTTCTGGCGGGACGCCACTCAAGAGATGAACTCTAACGGTTCTCCGGCGCAAAACCGGCTCGTGTGGACGATTGGCCGATGGGTCCAGGCGCAAAACCGGCTCGTGTGGACGATTGGGGACAGGCGCAAAAGTGGCTCTAGTGGACGAGCTCAGGCGCAAAAGTGCTTCAAATGGACGATTCGGGAATCCACGCGAGCGGGTTTTGCGCCTGGGACAATCCACGCGAGAGCATTTTGCGCCTGACGCTCGGCGGCGTGAATCCACACGAGGGCATTTTGCGCCTGGAACTCCGAGGGACCGTTCACTCGAAGCCATTTTGCGCCGGTGACCCCGAGGCAAAGGTTCGCTCGGCACGCTTCTGCGC
>JAGAWD010000160.1 GCA_017941585.1 Olsenella sp.
ACAACGACGAGCAGGCCCTGCGCGCGGCCGTGAAACTGGCCTACATCCGGAGCGTGGACGACTACCTGCGCGTGGCCGCGACAGCCCGGCAGGCGGGATGCGTTGCCCTTCCTGATGACGAGCCCAGGCGCCTGGCTCCGCAGGGAGGCCGCACACTCAGTACACAGCACCCCATTATGCACCGAGACCCGGCGAACGAGCGTACACAGGGGGAGGTGACCTCGCACCGGTTTTGCGCTGGAAGAGATCGACGGGGCGCCGGGGGGATGTGATTCGACGCCAGGGCAAACGCCAACTCAGAGCACCGTGCCGGCAACGACCATGACGCTTCCCACGACGATGCCGAGCAGGAGGGCGTACTGGATCGCGCTGACCCTCTCCTTCATGAAGACGCGACCGCCAATCATGACGATGACGGGATAGACGGCGATGATCGGGTCGGTCGAGACCGAGTTGAGCGCCATTGCGTAGGCATACAGCACGATTCCGACATTGTCTGCGAGCGCACCGAGTATTCGGGGCGCGCTGTACCTGGTGAACGGGTTGTACGGCTTCTTCTCCTTCCAGAGGATGTATAGCCAGAACGCGAGTGCGAACGCCGCGTACTCCATTCCGATTATGATGATGCTGTCTCCCTCTGGCATGGCATAACCAAAGGTGCTGTCAAGGCAGACCCCGGTCACTATCGTCTCGACGCCGTCTCCCAGGGCAAACAGGAGGGGGAATACCAAGGTGCCCGCACCCAGCGTCATCCAGCGCGCGCTCTCGCCCTGCGCGCTCTCCCGATTGGCTTTGTTGCGCACCATCGAAAGCAGGATGATGCTCACCAGTATCAATAGAATTCCCGCAGCCGTGAGCGGGGTGAGAAGCTCGGAGATCGAGTCGGCCCTCCCAAGGGCGAGAAACGTGAAGACGAGCAGAATCGTGGATATGCCGGAGCTGATCCTCTCCACGGGGGACTCCACCGTCGCCTCGTTATAGACAAAGCCGTTGAACGAGACAGTGTTGATCACGGCGTACACAAGGCCGTACACGGTTATGGGCCAGTATCTGACGGCGCTTTCCCAAATCGTAAACGGCTCGTCTCGAGTGATGAGATAGAAAAGGGCGATGACGAAGAACACGAGACCGATGCAAACGGAGTACTTGAGGCAGATGTTCTCCTCGTTCTTGTCGCGGACGCCAGCCTTGTACAGCAGGCTCGTCGCCGACCACGTAAGTATCGTCGCTATAACAAGCACGAGCCAGATGGTGTTATCCAAAATTGTCCTTCCAAGTCAGTTTTGATGACCCCTTGGCCACCGTACCGCCGCACCCGACCCGTGTCGCCAGGCTCTTTTGCGGAAGAATCTTATCCAGTTATCTAGGCGGCAAGGTCGCCTCCATCGCCAGGCCCGAACGCAAGGCGCCGTTTTCTTGATGCGACATACATCTTGATGCGATATGCAGCGCATTGACGGACACGTAGCGTGACTTAAGGAGTTGTACTTTTCTATGCTCGGTCTTTCCACCCCGCTGCGATAGCGTTTGGAACCGGACGCATCGCATGCGTGGCAGAAAGGCCGCCCTCGCGAACCGCCTGCGCCTCACTCCACAGACTTGATCTCGTCTCGCAGGTCCTGCTTGAGTGCGTAGGTGTCAAACGCCGCCTCTTTCGGGAGTTCGAGCTCCATGCGGCTGATCTTGTCCACCCTCGCCGTTCCCGTCCGAACGCTCACGTCAAAGACGTGCCCGCCCTTCGTGCGGTCCTCCGAGAGGAAGTGGAGATGCCACCCGGGCATGTTGATGCCGTCCATGTAGTCGGGGAAGTAGACCCCCACCAGCGACCCGCGGATGTTCTCGAAGAGAAACGCCTTCTGGTTCTTGCCGAGGATCTCCTTCAGGGTGACGTGATGCGACCTATAGGGACTCTCGGACCGGGCGTCCACCATCTCGAACTCGCCGTCGATGCGCACCACGTGCATGCTGTTCAGGCCGAATCGCCCCTCGATCCTCTCCGTCAGCTCCGACCTGACGGATTCGATGTCGCACATCCCTTCCAGCGCAAACCGCTGCTCGCCATAGAGCCTGGCGACCGCCGCGAAGGGGATGCCCGTCTCTGGTGCGACCACGCTGACCCGTCCGTCCTGGTCCGCCCGGTAGCAGCACCCATCCATCACGATCATCTCGCCGTCCACGCCCTCGAAGGTCCCCAGGCCGGTGTCTCCCTTCGAAAGCAGGTCCTCCGCGGTTACCACCGCCCGGCTGTAGCCCAACGCAAGGGCCTGCAGGGTCGAGACCTGATACATCTTGTTCTCTCGCATTGGGATCTCCTCCTTTGCTTTTGACATCCGCATGCCACGGACGGAGGGCCGGATCAACCCTCATTGCAGATACTATGACAGCAACAGGATTAGGAATTGCGAGGTGATGACCACGCCAATCAGGGCAATCGGGTATGTGGCCGCGTATGCAGACGCGACGTCCTCCGTTCCCGACACGCCAATCAGCGACGCGAGCGCCGGCGTGGACGTCATGCCTCCGGCAATCGAGCCGAGGTTGTTCAGCAGGCGCATCTTCAGGACATACCTGGCAAACAGGTAACCGACCACCATCGGCAGCAGCGTGATGGCGATGCCATAGAAGAAGTAGACCAGCTTGAAGTACTGGGCGAACTTCATTCCTCCGGACACGCCGGAGCCAACCAGGAAGAGGACGAGACCCAGCTCGCGGAAGCTTCTGAGCGTGCCCGGTGTGAGGTTGACGCTGACCGGGCCTATATGCCCGAAGTGGCCCACGACCAGTCCCACGAGCAACACGCCTCCGGTTGATGACAGGCTGAAGGTTACGCCGGAATAGCCCGCAGGTGTCAGGGGAATCCTGAACGTCCCGACGAGAATGCCCGCCACCAGAACGAATGCAAAGGCGAACAGCCCCTGCGGATCCACCTCGAAGTACCTCTTCTTCGCTACGGTACGCCCGTCGTCCTTCGCGACGCTGATCAGCGCGCGCTCCTCTTCCATGTTCGCCTTGTTGATGCTGGGGACGATCTGTACGAACAGAACGACACCGACCACTCCGAAGATGTAGGCGATCCCGTATCCTACGGTGACGATCGCCTCGATGTCCGCAGCCGCCACGACCGATCCCGAGGCGGCCGCCACCGTTGCCGCGGTGGCCTTGGCCGACGAGAACGCCGGCGCGTTGGTCAGCGCGCCGGACATGATTCCGGACAGCGCTGCGGCGAACTCCTGGTTGCTGCTCTCCGCACCACGCCCGATATAGAAGCAGGCGACCGTCGTGAGAAAGCCAACCGCGGTGATGACGAGGCCGACCGAAAGATAGTCCCTGAAATTCGATTTGAGATTCTTGAAGAAGCCGGGTCCAGAAATCAAGCCCACGGAGCCGACGAAAAGGACGAGCCCCGTGGAATCGATGACCTTCAGTGCGTTCAGGGAGATGTCGACCT
>JAGAWD010000161.1 GCA_017941585.1 Olsenella sp.
CCCATCTGAAACAGGCGCGTTTCAGTGCGTCAGAGCTGCGACCCTTCTCGGCCTCGACGTTCGATGGCGAGCCTACGTCCTGCTTACGTATCCACTGGGACTTTCCCTCGTCCCAAATAGAGACGGTGCAGAACAACTGTCCGTTTATCACGTCGTACTCGCACTGCCAGTTCTCCGCACCAACCGTCTCGTCCAGTATGTCCCCGTCGACGCGGCTCGTCTTGTAAAGGAGCAATGAAAGCCCGCTCCCGTTCTTTGCTATCTGCCCTACCCTGCACTCAATCTCGTCGGCCTCCAACGGCCTGAACTTTAATGGCATCCCTAGCTCCTTCCTCTCTTCGCGTACATACAATTATACAATAGCTGGAACCTTCTCGGACTCCCACCGCCAGTAGCTCACTATAACGTCATGTGCGGCCCCCATCGGCAGAATCAGCCTCTCGTCTATCTGCGACGGCGAAAGCCCCATCGTCCAGAACATGCTCCTTATAGTCTCCTCCATGCTTCTCATTCTTCCCCCATAGTCTCTATGACCACTTCGCAGCCGACGTTCTCCTTGTCAACCACTATCCCGCCGAAGCGAAGCTCAATCCACCTCTGCGAATCGTCCTCTATCGCCCCAGCCCCGAACCTCTTCCTCCCCCTCTGCTTGATTATCCCGTCCAGTATGAACTTCGCGCCTCCGTATATGTTGTCTGGGTCCCTTCTGGTGCTAGGCTCGTGGAACGTGAGCGTCACCCTGCACTTGCACTTCGGGCATTCCCAGCCCTGCTCTTTCATTGCATAGAGGCAGCTCGCCTGCGCGTTGAGGCCGTTCTTCCTCTTAAGGGAGTTCCCGACGTGCGTCGATATCCTCTCTGCGTTCACCAGCTCGTTAAGCCCGTCGAGCGGCGCTGGGCCTCCCTTCTTGTTCCTTCTGTTCGTCGGCACGAAGAACGTCAGACTTGGCATCTTCACTCCAATTCTCGAACGGGAGCGGGACTATCGCCCTTGCCCTCCCGCCAGAGCCAGAGAGCATCCCCTTGTACTCCATCGATGCAAGCCTATTATGCATCGTCGAGGTCGAGGATATGCCGACGATTTTGCATATGTCCCTGACGGACGGGCTGTAGCCGTGCTCGTCCCTGTACCCAAGTATGGCACTGTATATCTCCGTGTCTGTGGCCTTTTTCCTCATTCCTCTGCTCCAATCACATCGGGAACGGTATCGTTCCGCGCTCTATGCCGCCGCATACGCCCATCGTGAACAGGATGGCTATCATAATAAGGGCCGCTAGCAACGCATTGCTGTTCTCGTTGGCGTCATGCTCTCGTCTTTTACTGACATGGCTGGTACGCTCGTACACAGAGCCTACGGCCCTCCTCTGACCAGCGAGCCTTATCGTCCTCATCCGCTCCTCACCCCCAGATATTGAGGTTGTACGACGCGAGCATGTCGTGCTGCGATTGCTCCCATACCCTTCGGTCCTCATCGTCAAGCTCCTTCCATTCCTCGTGTTCGACCGTCTTGTAGTAGTCTCCATCTTCGAGCGCAAGCTCCCCCTCGTCACAAAGCAAAACCAGCGCGTCCTCGATGAGCGAGTCCGCCGTGTCCACGTCGGTTCCCTCAAGCTCGGCGAGCCTCTCCACATATGGCAGCGTGATTGTCCCGTACTGGTCTACCGCCGACACCGCCATTATGGTCATCGCCATGCTAGAAACCCTCTGCCTCCAAGTCATCTTCCCTGCCTCCTAACGCAGTCCCAGAAACTCTTCCTCTTTTTCCTGCAACAGCTCCATGTCGGAGCCGTATTCACCAGCGAGGTCGCATATGGCCTGTATCGCGTCCTCTCCAAGCTCGTTCGTCCTGTCGAGGATTGCCTGCTCCCTGTCGGCCCAACGCTCCCACCATCCGAGGTCATCGGAGTCCATCGCGAACTCGGCCTCCTCGGGCATGTCCTCCGACGCCCACTCGCCAGTCTGGTCGCAACCGCCAATCACGTCTGCCAAGAAGTCCTGACCGTCGCTGATGACTTGCAGCTCCACCATCTCGCCCGTTTCCGTGTTCCAAATCCTCGTTGCCATCTCGGTGTCCCTTCGTTTTAACTTTACCCTATCTATAAGACTATTATATAATAACGTATCACTACTGTAAACACCTTTTTTCACCATTTTTTTCTGCCGAACTAACAACTATCCACATTTGCAAAGAAATCCCCTGAGACGCGCTTAGAACGTCTCAGGGGACCATTCTCCACCTATGCCGTGAGCATCCTTCCAGCGGCGTGCTTGTAGTCTATCCTCTGGGAGCCGTAGTTGCTGCGAATCTCGCCCATCGTAAGCTCCCTGCGTCCCTTCTTGCGCCATCCCTGCGGGGCGAGGAACCAACGCTTCTTCTTGCTGGCCCAACGGAAGCCCATGGACTTTAGTTCGTCCTTGTGACCCCTCGTGTTGCCTCCTACCCACAGGAACGACCCGCATACCTCAATCTCAAGCCCCTCCATGTGGATGAGCTGGTCGATGATGTCCTTGAATCGGTCTGTCACATCGTCTGGCGTGTCCTGCGTCTGGTCGGTGTACACGTTGCCGCTCATGTCTTGGTGGATGTTGTAGCAGCGCTTGCGAAGCTCGTCGTACTCAGCGTTCACCCTCTGCATGTCCTTGAGGTCCCCGCCTAGGTCTGGGTGGTGCTTGAGCGCGAGCTTCTTGTACTGGCGCTTGACCTCCTCGATGGGCGTCTGGAATATGGTGCGTCCCCTCATGGGCTTGAAGAACTTGAACTCGGTCATCTTTAACTCCCCTCGGTTGGTTTTCCTTTGC
>JAGAWD010000162.1 GCA_017941585.1 Olsenella sp.
AACGAGGGTGCTCTACATCCCTCAGGAACCTAGCGGAGATGACAAGCACGCCGCCCTTGCTGCCTTACACGACCTTCCGGACGCTCGTCGAGGCCGCGTGCTCTCGATTGTGGCACAGCTCAACTCGGAACCCGAGCGCGTCCTGGAGGGAGATACCATAAGTCCCGGGGAGATGCGCAAGCTCATGCTCGCCCTGGGCATCCTCGACAAACCTGAACTCATCGTGATGGATGAGCCCACGAACCACCTCGACCTCGGCTCGACCGTTGCCCTGGAGCGCATGCTCGCCGCGTACCCCGCCGCGCTCCTGCTCGTGTCGCATGACGCCAAGTTGGTGGCGGCCGCGACGGGGATCACGTGGCGCATCTCTGGGGCTGGCGACCAGTTCAGCCTTCAAGTTCGGTAAACGATCGGTCGCGCCGCCGTCACGTATCCCGCCCGCCCCAGTCGATGCGCATCTCAAGCGTCGAGGGTGGACGTCGTGACCTGCTCCCTCGAAGAGGGCTTTTAGCGATACCTCGCCAGTGGAGTCGCTAGACTTGAAGAGCGACTAACGGCGCTGCGGAGGGGTTGTCATGAACAAGATTACGTGCATATGCCTGGGAGGTCGCGTGGGGGCCGGATTTCCGCTACGTGATTATTCGCACGCAATGTGGCCGGTGCACCCAGCAATGAGTGCACCGGCTGTCTCATTTAGGGCATCGGCGTTCTCACGAAAGTGACCGCGCAGACTCCAGCCGGTCCAGTCTGGCCTTCGCCCGCTGCCTCATGTTCACATCGCCCATCTGTATCCTGACGGCGTTGTGAACGATGCGGTCCATCACGCTCTCGGCGTGCGCGCCGCCGCCCATCCTCCTGTGCCACTCGTCTACCGGGTACTGCGAGCAGAAGATGGTCGAGCTGCTGTCGTAGCGCCTCTCGGTGAGCTCGAGCAGGAAGTGCATCTGCTCGGTGGTAGGCTTGTCGATGAGGTGCTCGTCGAGGATGAGCACCTTGTAGGCCGCGAACTTGTTCAGCACCTTCTTCTCGGCCCATCCGGCGGCGAGCTTCTCGGCGCGGTAGGCCAGCATGTCGGGCATGCGGACGTAGAGGGTGCGGAGACCGTGCTTGCAGGCCTGCTTCCCCAGGGCGCAGGCAAGGTGGCTCTTGCCTGTGCCCGTGAAGCCCTCGATGATCACGTCGGTGGCCCGCGCGACGAACTGCGTGGTGGCGAGCTCTGCGATCAGCGCGCGGTCGAGGGGCCTGCCGTCGTAGTCTATGTTGGTCACGTCGGCCTGCGGCAGCCTCAGGTGGGCGTTCCTCAGGAGCCTCGCCACCTGGGAGTTCTCCATCTCCTGGTGGCAGTGGTCGACCACTATGCGCAGGCGCTCGTCGAAGGAGAGCGTCGCGAACGCGGGGTCGGCGTCGAGCATCTCCACGGCCTCGATCATGCCGGGGATCCTCAGCTCGCGGATCTTCCTCTTGGTCTCGGGGTCGAGCATCAGCGGTCGCCTCCCCCGTAGTACCCTGCGCCGCGGATGTAGCCGCCCGGGGCGTCGTCGGGGCCGTCGCCGCCGCTGCCGGCCGCGCCGCTCGCCAGTATGGACCGGATGAACCTGCACCTGGGGCGCTCGGCGCGCTCGAGCGCGTAGCCGCACGCGGCCTCGAGCGCCGTATTGCCATATCGCTTGGACAGGTTGAGGACGGCGAGCGCCGGGTTGTAGCCCTGCTCCCTGACCTGCACGTCCGAGAATATGCGCGACACCACGAGGTGCGCGTTCGGCCCGACCTCGCGGGCCCAGCGCAGGATCCTGGCGTCGTCCCATTCCGCGCGCACGAACTCGGGCGGCATGTGGGACTCGTCGGTGCGGTAGCGCCACCGCTCGAAGGGCGCGAACCTCCGGTGCGTGGCAACCCTCTCTCCGCCGACCCAGACCTCGACGGTGGAGGCGCTCACCTTGAGGTCGGCCTTGGCGCCCACGTGGGCGTAGGGCACGGAGTAGTAGTTCCGCTCGAAGGAGACGTGGAAGTTGGGGGCGACCCTGCGGCCGCGCACCCAGTCGCACACCTCGAAGGGCACGCTCGGCAGCGGCGCCAGGAACGCGCGCTCCACCTCCTCGAAGACCTCGCGGCGGCTGCCCTCGCGCTTCTGGAAGGGCGTCGCGTTGAAGACGTCGAGCATCTCGCGTATCGCGGCGTTGAGCTCGGCGAGGGTTGCGAACGCGCGGTTGCGCAGGCGCGCGACGATGGCCGTGGCCACCTTGCCGCACGTGCCCTCGACGCTGGCCTTCTGCTTGGGCTTGCGGACGCCGGTGGGCATGATCGCGGTCATGTAGTGGGCGCCCAGGGCCTCGTAGGCCTCGTTGAGCACGACCTCGCCGTCGCGGGGATGCGAGATCACACCGGTCCTGAAGTTGTCGCAGACGGTCCTCACGGCGACACCTCCGAAGAACTCCCACGCGCGCACGTGGCACGCGAGCCACGTGTTCTGCTTCATGTCCAGCGTGGCCTCGACGCAGCTGTACTGCGAGTACGGCAGCGTCGCCACGAACAGGTGCGCCCTCGTGACCTCGTCGGTCGCCGGGTCCGTCAGCCACATCGGAGTGCCGTTCAGTCCACCTCCATGACCTGGCCCGGCTTGTGCTCGAGGTGGTTGGTGACGCCGCGCGCGGCCACCCACGACTGGTAGCCGCGGCAGAACGTGTTGTAGCTCTTCG
>JAGAWD010000163.1 GCA_017941585.1 Olsenella sp.
AGGCCCTTAGGACGGCGCCTGCGTGCGCGAGTCGTGCTACAATCGCTTCTGCGAAGCGGGCCGGACGGTCGCGGGGCACCCGAAACGGTGCCGTGAGGAAAGTCCGGGCTCCACAGGGCAGGATGCTGGCTAACGGCCAGGCGGGGCAACCCGACGGAAAGCGCCGCAGAAAAGAAGACTCCCACCTACCGCAAGGTAAAGGGAAAAGCTGAAACGGTGGTGTAAGAGACCACCAGCGTCGTGGCGACACGGCGGCTTGGCAAGCCCCATCCGGAGCAAACGCAAATAGGAGCGCCATGGTGTTGCCCGCATCGCGCTCGGGTTGCGCGCTAGAGGGTACCGGCAACGGTACCAGTAGATAAATGACCGTCCCAGACAGAACCCGGCTTATAGGCCCACTTCGCGCCTTTTCCCTCGCCGCTCGCCCCGTGAGCAAACATTTGTTCGAATTTTCCGTTCGACATGCCTGCCTTAGCGCTAGACTCTAGTCAGAACGTTCGTTCGATTGGAGTCGCGATGGACACTCTCTCAAAGCTGGCCATCCTCGCCGATGCGGCGAAGTATGACGCCGCCTGCACCTCCTCCGGGGTGAGCCGGGCGCCAAAAGCGGGCATGCTTGGCTGCACAAGCGCAGCAGGCTGCTGCCATTCCTTTACCGCAGACGGACGGTGCATCACGCTGCTCAAGGTCCTCATGAGCAATGCCTGCAGCTATGATTGCGCCTACTGCACGAACCGCAGGGGCGAGAGTCGCCCGAGGGCGACCTTCTCCCCTCGCGAGCTTGCAGACCTTACCGTCGACTTCTACAAGCGCAACTATATCGAGGGGCTGTTCCTCTCGTCCGGCGTGCTGGGCACCCCAGACGAGACGACGGAGCGCATGATCGAGTGCCTCAGCATACTGAGGGAGGAGCTGCGCTTCAACGGATACGTGCACTCCAAGGTGATCCCCGGAACGTCAGCCGAGCTGATAGACCGCCTCGGATGCCTGTCCGATCGCCTCAGTGTCAATTTAGAGCTACCAAGCGCGGCCTCGCTATCTCTCCTGTGCCCGGAGAAGAGCGCGAGAGACGTCACTGCGCCAATGGCGCACATTCATGAGGGCCGTACAAGGGAGGAGCTCCTCCTCTCAAAAGGAAAGAAGCCGGCGATAGGCCACCGCGACAGCGGCGTGTCGTTCCGAACGAACGCGAGCACGCTGACGCTGCGTAACAGATCGACCGTGGCGAGCGGCCGACGCTCCTTTGCGCCCGCCGGGCAGTCGACGCAAATCATCGTGGGGGCGACACCGGAAGACGACAACCATATCCTCCAGCTCTCGAGTGCCCTCTACAGAAAGTTCGACTTGAAAAGGGTGTTCTTCTCCGCCTATGTACCCGTGGTCAGCGATGACGTTCTTCCCGCATCCGATACACCCGTTCCGCTTAGACGGGAACACAGGCTGTACCAGGCCGATTGGCTCATGCGTTACTATGACTTCACGGCCGACGAGCTTGCGACGCCCGATAAGCCTTGGCTTGACCTCGATGTAGACCCAAAGCTCGCCTGGGCGCTCAGCAATCTAGAGCGCTTTCCCGTGGAGGCGAACGAGGCGCCGCTCGAGGAGCTTCTCAGGGTCCCGGGGATCGGCCCCGTCGGGGCGCGCCGGATCACAACGGCACGAAGGGCGCACCCTCTCACCTTCGACGACCTCAAGGTGATGAACGTAACGCTCAAACGAGCTCGCCACTTTCTCACCTGCTCCGGAAAGCGCGACCAGGATTGTCCCCTCGATCCCGACCTCATACGACAGAGGGTGGTGAGTGATGCCAGGGCAACTTCTTACAACAGCACCAGAAGGATGGCCGAGGGACAGCTCTCCCTCTTCTGACTCGACCGAAGGGCTCGATCGGACGATTTCCCTCGCACGAGACGCCGCCTCAAACGGCAACATTGCAATCGGATGTGATAGCTCAATGGAGGGAGTCCTTGCGGCGATAGGAGTCTCGTACCTCTCCCACGCAGCCGAAGGCAGCGTCCGGCTCTGCGCGAGGGACGGTTTCCAACCCACGCTCGCAGAGCGGTCCATACCCATGCCCAGAGGCAGCGATGCCGAGGTCGTCGCCCTGGCCAAACGCGTGTATCTCGGGTTGCAGAGGCACACGGGCGCGCCAGGCGGCCTCGAAAGGCCATGCTCTCGCAGAAGTCAACTCTTCCCCAACTGCCTGCAGCGAATTGCCTATGCCTGCGCCACGGAGGACGCGGGCGCCCCCGAGGCGATTCACCGCTATGTTCGACTCGTCTTTCAACGGGAGCGGCTGGTCGAGGAGCTTATCGACGACGCGCGCGTTGCCGCGGTCGATGCCCTTGCGCGATATGCGTTCAACGAGTGTGAGCGAGCTCGTCAATTCGTACGCTTCTCAGAGATGGACGACGGGACGCTCACCGCCTCCTTTGCACCACGCGCAAACGTTATACCTCTCGTTTCGCAACACTTTGCCAACCGGATGCGAACGGAACGCTTCGTTCTCGTTGATGGTGGGCACAGGGTGGCCGCACTGCATGAGAGGGAGGCCAGGTGCTGCAGCATCGTCAGGCTCGACGAGAATCTGGCTAGTCAGCTTGCGCACCAGGGCGATATCAGCGATGACGAACGCTATGTTCGCGCCCTTTGGAAGCGCCTCTACGACGCTCTGGAGCTGCCCGGAAGAGACCGCCTTGCCCGTGGATACGACCTGAGGAAGGGTTGGATGCCTATGCGCTTTTGGGGTGGACTCACCGAGCTGGACCCCTCCTCGGATGACCCCGGGACAAAAGCACCAGAGCGATA